>NZ_SJOP01000029.1 GCF_004331415.1 Kosakonia quasisacchari | reverse complement strand
GCTGACCAATGTGGTGACCAGTACCGCTATCGTTCTGCGCCTGATGATGTTTCGCAAGCCGGGCGGGCGACACAACTGGTGGGCGTCATGGCTGGCTTATCTGATCATCCTGGCTTATGCCACGGTGCCATTCCGTTTCATGTTCAACTTCTATTTCCATGCCCACTGGGCGACCGTGCTGATGAATCTCATCATCTGCGCTGCTGTTTTCGCGGCGCGCGGTAACGTAGCCCGGATTTTTCACGTACTGAGGCCAGAATAATGCAGATTAGCGATAAGGGCATTGCGCTCATCAAACAGTTTGAAGGTCTGCGACTGACGGCGTATCAGGACAGCGTGGGCGTGTGGACGATCGGCTATGGCTGGGCGCAGCCGGTGGACGGGAAACCAATACGCGCCGGGATGACCATCAAAGAGGAAACAGCAGAACGTCTGTTGCGTACCGGGCTGGTGAGCTACGAGAGCGATGTATCGAAGCTGGTGAAAGTGAAACTGACGCAGGGTCAGTTCGATGCGCTGGTTTCCTTCGCCTACAACCTCGGCGCCCGGGCGCTTTCCACCTCTACGCTGCTGAAAAAACTTAATGCCGGTGATTACCGCGGCGCCGCCGATGAGTTCTTACGCTGGAACAAAGCTGGCGGGCAGGTGCTGGCTGGCCTTTCACGTCGGCGCGCTGCTGAGCGTGAATTGTTCCTGGGTGGTGCATGATGAACCGGCTGACCGCTATAGCTTCACTTTCAGCGGTAGTAGTAATTGCCGTTCTGGTAGTTCTGCTGGCATTTGCAAAAGCTGACCTGTCTACAGCCGAAAGCGATAACCGCGTCCTTAAGAGCGACAACGCATTACAGGGGCAGGTGATTGCAACTCAGGCATTCAACGTGAACCGGTTTAACCAGGTAGCGCAACTGGCTGCCAGTGCTAACGCCGTGGTCGCCAGCGATGCCGAAAAAACCGTTATTGAATACCGGGAGATTCTTCGCCGTGAGAAAACCTGTGATCTGCCTGTTCCTGCTGACGTTGCTCGCGGGTTGCTCGAATACACGAACCGTCTACGTGCCAGCGCAATGCACGCCGATACCGGCCAGCCTGACACAGCCGATGATAGTACCTCTACCACCAGCGGGCTGACATATTGCCAAGCGGTGCTGTGGATTAAGCCTCTACTCGCCACCATCGAGCAGGGTAATAATAACCTTGCAGGTATCCGTGATATTGAGCGTCAGCGGCAGAAATAAAAAAAGCCCTCTAAGCGAAGGCAATCTTGAGGTACAGCATCGGTTCTTATTTTCAGTTTCCCTCAGATCCCGCTGAAGGTGATGACTCATCCGTGAGTCGTTCCCTGGGTCTGGGCGAGCATCCTTTAAGAGCCGATTCAAGTGTGGTTCATAAACGAGATTCAGCAAGCGTAAGCGGACGAATTTCAAAAAAAAGTTATTTTACGACAAGTGAGTGAAGTTTTCAGGGAGGTGGTTAAGCGTGCTTGATATCAGTTAAGAAGTAGTTCGTTTGATTATAAAACTAAAAAAAAACAGGCAGATTCGACATCGATACTGCCAGTAAATAAGTTGTTTATTGTTATAAATTGCATCCTTGGCGCACTTTATAACCTGCAAACGCTAAATTCACTAATCACAAATTATCGTGTCCCGATTCATGAAATTAATGATCCGGGTATTAATGCTGAATGTGACCTAAATCACTATTTCGGTAAATTGTACTGTATTTTAAGTGGTTACTTTATTACTTACGCGTGATTCCCAGAAATTACCTCGCAATCAGCGCAAGTGTTTGAGGTGTTTTTTATAGAGTCGCAATAATTACAAACGCAACCACCTTAAAATAGTCCTTCCATAAAACGGAAGGGTCAACACCATCACCGGGCAAGTGAACTACTTGCAGGACTACATCAGGCAGCAGTGCCTGAAATAACCGAGGAAACTATGAACGAAGCAAAACCGCAGGACGGCAGCACCGTAAAGGGCTACCGCACGTTAGGGCCGAAAGAAATCGGTGACATGAATGAACTAAAGCAGGTCGCCCGAGAATTTAACGCCCTGCTTGAGAAACAAAAGGCGTGGGTGGCGGATGAACTGTCGATGACGGGAAATCATTCTGCTGAAGCACATGAGGCAGGGCGCTGTTTGTCAATCGCCCGTACCAAAATGCAGGAAGCCTGTATGTGGGCTTGTCGCGCAGTGGCCCGGCCTGACGCCGACTGCTGAGGCATTACAGCAGGCATTCACTGAGTGCCTGTGATAATGTCAAATCGTGGTGAATGCGCAGGCTGATGCGCGCCCGCTGCGGGGTTCCCAAGAGGCTATTAAACGCAGACATAACTTGCGGCAATCCGAAAGGACTGAAAGCCGGAGATCAGCACCGGCCACCACACCCAATCCAAGCCACTGGCATCCGCTGGTGGCTTTTTTATTGCGCTTCGCATGCGCTAAACAATTGAGAGTCTTTCAGTCGTGAGCCTGGGGAAAGCTGTTTTCTCGGGCGGCTGTCCCATGCGACAGGCTCACATCTAAAAGGAAAGTTATATGCAGGTCACTATTGATGGTGTCCCGTATGTGCCAGTAGTGGCTGGCGGAAACAGCCGGATCGGTATCGCTATAAGCACCCATAACCGTGCGAAGGTTCTCAGTCAGTCGCTTGAGCATCACATGCGGTATTTGCCTGCTGGCGCGCTGGTGGTTGTCGTTGACGATGGTTCACAGCCACCAGCAGCGGTTCCCGACGGCGTTAAGCTGATCCGGCACGAAAAATCGCGGGGAATTGTGGCTTCGAAAAATGCCAGCCTCACCGCTCTGATGGATGCCGGGTGCGAACATTTGTTTCTGTGGGACGATGACGCATGGCCGGTTGCTGATGGCTGGTGGTTGCCTTATATCGACTCACCAGAGCTTCACTTGGCTTATCAGTTCCTTGATCTGGCGGGAGCGCGCAAGCTGAATGATATTGCTGTGCTGTACCACGACGATAAGCATGTGGCTTACACCGGGCAGCGCGGCGTGATGCTCTATTACCACCGCAGCGTGATTGAGCACGTCGGCGGCTTTGACCCGATTTACGGCCGCGGCATGTATGAGCATAGTGATCTGGCGTTGCGCATCCACAATGCCGGTCTTACGTCGTGGGCGTTCGCTGATGTGGTTGGCTCTGAAAAGCTCATTCACTCTCTTGACGAGCATGAGCAGGTAGAGCGTTCGGTACCGCGTCCGGATCGGGAAGAACAGGTGAAGCGCAATGTACGGATTCACAACGAGCGGCGCGACACAGGGTATACCGGCTATGCAGAGTATCGCCAGCGGCATAATGTGGTGATCACCACGCTGTTAACCAGCCAGCCCGACCCGCAGCGCAATGAGCGTATGACGGCTGAGCCAGGCATACTCGCGCGCTGGTCTGCATCAGTTAAAGGTGCCAAAGCGGTGGTTCTGGCAGACCAACTCACCAGCGCACCAGCCGGTGCCAGTCTGGTCGATGTGCCGGAAGTAGCGATGAACGTTTATTTCCGGCGGTGGCTGCATATCTGGCAGCACCTTCGCGATCATCCGGAGTATCACTCCGTGTGGTGTACCGACGGTACCGATGTCGAAATGCTCCGCGAACCGTGGGCAGATATGGTGCCGGGTATGGTTTATGTAGGCTCCGAACCTAAGACCTATGCCGATGCCTGGGCGCGTCAGCATCACCCCGAGCGCATCTATCAGGACTTTATCGACCAGCACCGCAACGACGTGATGCTTAACGCCGGGCTGCTTGGCGGCCTGCGTGAAGACGTGATGTCGTTTGCTCATGGCATTGTGCGGCTGTATTACCTGCTGGAGTGCCACCGCTTCTGGAAGACTGAGAAAGCACCGGCAGCCGTCGGCGATATGCTGGCCTTTGGCATTGTGGCGAAACGCTTTGGCGATCGCATCGTGACAGGCCCGGCAGTGCATACGGTTTTCAAAACAAACGGTATTGGTAAAGAGGTGGCATGGTGGCAGCACAAGTGAGATTTGTTGTTATTGGCCATCACTCCCGGCGTCAGCATGCCGATGCTCTGGCCTCCCATATCGGCGCGCACCTTGTTATTGATGAGGATAATCATGGTGCGAACTGGAATCACCGCCGGGCACTCGAATGGGCTTCCACACAACCATGCCGTGTGGTGGTGCTGGAGGATGATGCACTGCCGGTGCCGTGGTTTACCAATAAGGTTATTCCCTGGCTTAATGACAAGCCTGATGACTTGATTAGTTTTTACCTCGGCACTGGCCGCCCTCCACAGTATCAGGCGCAGATTGCTGAGCGGCTGATTGCCGCTGACAGGACGCGAGCCGACTACATCACGTTGCCGCAGCTCATTCATGGCGTGTGTTACAGCGTGCCGCCTCAGCATCTGCCGAGGGTGCTGGCACGCTGGGACAGCAGCAAGCCCGCTGACTTCGCGCTGGGTGATGCATGGGGTGCGCCAGTGGTCTACCCCTGCTGGTCGCTGGTTGACCATGCTGATGGCGAACCTGTCGAGCGACATCCAGACCAGATTCCTCGCACCGAGCGTCGGCGCGCCTGGAGGTTACATGGTTAAGCTAACAACACTGAAACCTAGGCTGAAAGTGATTGATACGAGGCGCATCAAACCTGTTTATGGTGAGCAGCGGCGCATAAGTGGCAGCGCCCGCGTGGGACTCAAGCGGCGTATATGGGTGCGGGACGGTGGACATTGCTGCATGTGTGCGCGCGCCGTTGACCTGCATGAAAGTGAACTTGATCACCGCATCGCGCTTCAGTTCGGCGGTGATAACGCAGAGCGAAATCTCTGGACATTATGCACCGGGTGCCATGCCGGTAAGTCAGCAAGGGAAGCGGCAACAGGTCTGCCAGACAGTGAAGCTTTAAAGCATGGCGTTCCCGGTGAAGATCAGGGGACAGGGCTTGTGGCGATCTGAACCGAGCCCCCCGGGGGGGGTATCATCAGAAGTAAACATCAACTGCGCTGGACACCGCTCCCCCTCTCACGCGCAGAAAAAATTCCCTTTTGGAGGGTATAAACATGTTAACAGCGCAAAAGCGAAAATTCGCGGTGGCGCTGATGTCCGGTATGTCTCAAAAAGATGCGGCAATAAAGGCGGGATACTCTGAGAAATCCGCACGGTCAAAGGGTTCGCAACTGGCAAAAGACCCGGAAGTCATCGCATTTATAGAGAGAAAAAAGAAGGAAAACATCGATGTTGATGAGGTTCCCGCATACCGCAAAAATGTTTATACCCCAGCAGTAAACACGCCGGAAAAAATCCCGGTGCCTGAATCGCCGCCCACCGTTGGTACTTACGATGATCCGCTCAAATTTCTTATGGCGGTGATGAACGATGCTGGTGAAGAGATCGACGTCAGGAAAGATGCGGCTAAAGCCATGCTGCCTTATATCCACCCCAAAAAAGGTGAGACCGGGAAGAAAGATGCGCGGAATGCTGCGGCAAAAGTGGCGGCAGGCGCCAGCAAGTTTGGCGCTATGACACCGCCGAAACTGGTGGTAAACAATAAAAAGGGGTAATTCATGGCACAGTGGTCCACGGCATGCCCTGAATGGGAAAGCCTGCTGGTTAACCGCCAGTCCATCATCCCGCCGCCAATTTTTCCTGATCAGGCAGTGCAGGCGCTTGGCATCTTTCGTGAGCTGCGGGTATCAGACCTGCCGGGTAAGCCCACATTCGGAGAATGTTCTGAAGCCTGGGTCTTTGATTTTGTTAAAGCAATCTTTGGAGGTTATGAGGCTGACACGGGTAATCAGCTGATCCGCGAATATGGCCTGTTGATCTCGAAGAAAAACACAAAATCAACGATTGCAGCTGGGATTATGCTGACGGCACTTATTCTTTGCTGGCGCGAAGACGAAGAGCACCTGATTCTGGCACCAACCAAGGAAGTGGCAGACAACAGCTTTAAGCCTGCCGCCGGCATGATACGCGCCGACGATGAGCTGACGGATATGTTTCAGATTCAGGACCATATCCGCACAATCACTCACAGGGTGACCCGCAACACACTTAAAGTGGTGGCGGCCGATACCGATACGGTTTCCGGTAAGAAATCAGGACGTATCCTGGTGGACGAATTGTGGCTTTTCGGGAAGCGCGCCAACGCTGAAGCCATGTTTATGGAGGCGCTCGGCGGGCAGGTATCGCGAAACGAAGGGTGGGTTATCTACCTTACCACGCAGAGCGATGAGCCACCGGCTGGCGTATTTAAAGAGCGGCTTGATTACTGGCGTGATGTGCGCGACGGCAAAATCAGCGATCCAAAAACGCTTGGGATTCTTTACGAATTCCCGGAAAGCATGGTGGAAAGCAAGGCGTATCTCGATCCTGACAATTTTTATATCACCAACCCCAACATCGGCCTGTCCGTCAGCCCGGAATGGATAGCGGACAATCTCCGCAAAAACCAGGCAAAAACAGACGGCACGCTGCAGCAATTCCTGGCGAAGCATCTCAATATCGAAATCGGCCTGAATCTGCGCAGTGACCGCTGGGCGGGTGTCGATTTCTGGGATCAGCAGGCTAAGCGCGTAAGTTTTGACGATTTATTGCAACGTGCCGAGGTGATCACCGTCGGTATTGATGGCGGCGGACTTGATGACCTGCTGGGATTCAGTGCCGTCGGACGTGATGCCGAGACGCGGGAATGGCTCTGCTGGTGTCATGCCTGGGCGCACGAAATAGCAATCCGGCGCCGTAAAAGCGAGGAATCCCGGTTTAGCGACTTTGTGAAAGCCGGTGACCTGACCATTGTTAAGCGCGTCGGGCAGGATACTGAGGAAGTGGCGGAATATGTCAGCCGGATCCACAGGGCGGAATTGCTCGACAAAATCGGCATAGACCCGTCAGGTGTCGGTCAGATCCTCGATGCGCTCATTGAGGCGGAAATTCCCGCTGATGCTGTGGTTGGTGTCAGTCAGGGCTGGCGCCTTGGCGGTGCGATTAAAACCACGGAGCGCAAGCTTGCTGAGGGTGTTCTGGTTCATGGTGGCCAGCCGTTGATGGCCTGGTGTGTGGGCAACGCACGTGTTGAACCTAAAGGTAACGCCATTCTCATTACCAAGCAGGCCAGTGGAAAGGGCAAGATTGACCCGCTGATGGCACTGTTTAACGCCGTTTCGCTTATGGCGCTTAACCCGGAGGCGAAAAAACAGGATTACCAGGTGCATTTCATATGACAGCTATGTCAGCCAATAACCCGCTCCGGCGGGTTTTTTCGTTTCAGGAGGCAGCAAAATGACGCTTAAACGCGCATGCACCCTCATGACGGTGAAAGCGGTAAACGAGGATGAGCGGATCATTACCGGCATCGCCTCCACGCCATCGCCGGATCGTGACGGGGACATTATTGAGCCGGAGGGCGCGAAGTTTCGCAGCGATACGCCATTCCTCTGGCAGCACGACCGTTCACAGCCGATCGGCACCTGCATGCCGAAAATGACGAATGACGGTCTGGAAATCACCGCGAAGCTGGTGAAACCGACGCCGGACATGCCGTCACAACTGGCTGCGCGCCTCGACGAGGCCTGGGCATCCATCAAGGCCGGTCTGGTGCGTGGTTTATCAATCGGTTTCCGGCCCATTGAATATTCCTTCCTGGATGAAGGTGGTATCCGCTTTCTGTCCTGGGATCTCCTTGAGGTATCTGCGGTGACCATTCCGGCAAACGCTGAATGTTCCATCCAGACCGTTAAATCTTTCGATCGCCAGCTTCTCGCCGCGTCAGGCCATGAGAAAACGGTGGTCAAATTACATCAACCTGCTGGCGCTACAGCAAAAAAATCGACTGAAATCAAAGGAAAAAACATGAATATTGCAGAACAGATCAAAAGCTTCGAAGTGAAGCGTTCAGCGCTGGCGGCCTCTCTCGATGAGATCATGTCAAAAGCGGCTGAAGAAGGGCGCACCCTGGACATGGAAGAAGAAGAGAGCTACGACAACACTTCCACAGAAATTAAAGCCGTGGACGCGCATCTCAAACGCCTGCGTGACATGGAAAATAACATGGCGGCTACGGCAAAACCCGTAGCCAAAGCCGCCGCGGGTGTTGTGGACACGGTGGACAACCGCGCGCCGGGTATCATCCGTGTTGATCAGAAGCTGGAAAAAGGTATCGCCTTTGCCCGCTTTGCCAAAGCACTGGCTGCTGCGAACGGCAGCCGCTCTGAAGCGCTGGAAATCGCCCGCAAGCAATACCCGGACGATTCCAAACTTCACCACGTGCTGAAAGCCGCTGTTGGCGCCGGTACCACTACCGATCCGACCTGGGCTGGCGCGCTGGTGGAATACCAGGAATATGCGCAGGATTTCGTGGAATTCCTGCGACCGCAGACCATCATCGGCCGCTTTGGTCAGGGCAATATCCCGGCGTTGCGCCAGGTGCCGTTTAACATCCGCATTCCGGCGCAGACCTCCGGCGGTTCGGCAAACTGGGTAGGCCAGGGCAAGGCGAAGCCGCTGACGAAGTTTGACTTCGAATCAATCACTTTCGCGTTTGCTAAAGTGGCTGCTATTGCGGTGCTGACCGATGAGTTGATCCGTTTCTCAAACCCGGCAGCCGATGCGCTGGTGCGTAATGCGCTGGCGGAAGCCGTTATTGCCCGCCTGGACACCGACTTCATTAATCCATCGAAGGCAGAGGCGGCTGGTATTTCTCCGGCATCCATCACCAACGGCATCGTCGCCACCCCGTCAACCGGTAATCCGGACGATGACGCTGCAGCAGCATTTGGTGTGTTCGTTGCGGCTAATCTGCAACCAAATGGTGCGGTCTGGCTGATGTCCAGCACCACTGCGCTGGCGCTGTCGATGCGTAAAAACGCACTGGGTCAGAAAGAATACCCGGAAATGACGCTGCTTGGCGGTACATTCCAGGGTCTTCCGGTGATCGTATCCCAGTACGTCGGCAACCTGCTGGTGCTGGTCAACGCGCCGGATATCTACCTTGCAGATGATGGCGGGGTTGCGGTCGATATGTCCCGCGAGGCATCGCTTGAAATGGAAAGCGATCCGACCGGCGACAGCATCACGCCGACGGGCACCGAGCTGGTCTCCATGTTCCAGACCAACAGTGTGGCCATCCGCGCTGAACGCTGGATTAACTGGAAACGCCGTCGCACCGCTGCGGTAGCAGTGATTTCCGGTGTGAACTATGGCACCACTCAGGGCAGCTAATCAGCACAGGAGGGCGGGGAATTTCCCCGCCATTTTGCATGGCAAAAATCAGATATCTGCAACGCACGCATGATTCACATCCAGGCGATGAGAAATCTGTGGATGACCAGTGCGCCAGGGTGCTGGTGCTGCTGGGCAAGGCTGAATATGCCGGTGGTAAGCGCGCTGGCGGCACGAGAAAGAAAAATAATGCGGGGGCTGGTTAATGTGGAATCCTTTCCGGAGAAAAGAAAAAGCTCTTCAGCAGCCAACGGGCCGCGGCGGATGGATGTCTCTTATCGGTGAGCCTTTCGCCGGTGCCTGGCAGCGCAATCTGGAAATTAACCCCACGACCGTACTTTCCTTTTATGCGGTTTTCTCCTGTATATCGCTGATTGCCAGCGATATCTCGAAGATGCCATTGCGGCTCATACTCCGCGATTCGAATGGGATCTGGAAGGAAAGCAGAAAAGGGAGTGTCGCTGCACTTTTAAATAAGCCAAATGCCTTTCAGAACCGGATCCAGTTCTTTGAAAGTTGGGTAACGTCAAAATTTTGTCACGGCAACACGGTGGCCCTGAAAATCCGTAACGCCCGGGGCGACATCACTGAGTTACGCATTCTTGACTGGAATAAAGTGACACCGCTGGTGGCGGATGATGGTTCTGTGTTTTACCAGATTAGCCCGGACAATATGAGCGGGATCGAAACAACTGTGACAGTTCCCGCGCGCGAGGTTATTCACGATCGTTTCAACTGTCTTTTTCATCCGTTGATTGGCCTTTCGCCGATTTACGCCGCCGGGCTGGCTGCCATGCAGGGGCACCACATACAGAAAAATTCCGCATTCTTTTTTCGTAACGGCGGCAAGCCGAGCGGCGTTATTGAGGTGCCTGGCAGTATCAGTGAGGAAAACGCGCGCCTTCTGAAAACTAACTGGGACACCGGGTATACCGGAGAAAACGCAGGGAAAACAGCCATCCTGAGCAATGGGGCAAAATATAACCCCACCTCTGTATCGGCTGCCGATGCACAGATGGTTGAGCAGTTACGGATGTCTGCCGAAATTGTCTGTTCCGTTTTCCATGTGCCGGCTTACAAAGTCGGGATTGGCGCTCTTCCTTCTTATGACAACATTGAAGCGCTTGAGCAGCAGTATTACTCACAGTGTTTACAGACACTTATCGAGTCGATTGAGTTGTTGCTTGATGAAGCCTTTGAACTGGATGGCAACACCGGAACTGAGTTTGACGTGAATTCGTTGCTGCGCATGGACAGTGAGCGCCGAATTAAAACGCTCGGTGAGGCGGTTAAAAATACCATCATGAAACCAAACGAGGCCCGGCTTCGCGAGAATTTGCCGCCGGTTGACGGAGGCGACGATCTCTATCTGCAACAGCAGAACTTTAGCCTTGGTGCGCTGGCGCGCCGCGATGCTTCCGATGATCCGTTCGGGAAAAGTACGGCATCAACGCAACCGCAAACCGTAGCCACTGGCAATGAAGGAAAAGCGCTGACTGATGCCGAGCAGGCGGTGACCAAAGCAATACTCAGAGGATTTTTGACAAAATGAATGAGCGCGAATTATCCCTGATAAAGGTGCTGGGCGAGGAATTCGGCCAGGTCATCACTGAAATGCGTGAGAGTTTCAGCAAAAGCCTCAACGAACACCGGGAAGCGATCGACAAAAGGCTGGATCAGATTGCATCAGATTTCAGTGCCATAAAAGATGTGCCAGCGCCGGATTTTTCCGCACTTGTTTCTGCGGCCGTCGCTGCAATTCCGGCACCGGAGTTACCCGCCTTGCCGGATTTCTCTTCGATGGTCCAGGAGGCTGTTTCAGCTTTACCTCCACCACAGGACGGGAAAAGCATCACTGCCGATGATGTGCGCCCCATGCTTCAGGACATGGTGGATAAAGCCGTCGGCGCTATTCCTCCGCCTGAAAATGGCAGGGATTACGATCCGGATGTGCTGGCGCAGGCGGTAAAAGAGGCCGTTGACGCGGCGGTTTCCGATATTCCGGTACCGCGGGACGGAAAAAGCCTTACCACTGAAGATGTCAGGCCCATGCTTAATGAGCTTGTCACCGCATCCATGCCAGTTTTGCCTGATGTAAAAACGCTGGTGAGCGAGGCGGTTGCTGCGTTGCCTGCTGCTGAGCCCGGCCGCGATGGCCGTGACGCGCTGGCACTCGAAATACTTCCTTTTATCGATGAAGAGAAGAGCTATCCGCGTGGTTCCTATGCGACCCACAACGGCGGGCTGTGGCGTGCTTACGAGAAAACTCACGGTATGCGCGGCTGGGAATGTCTGGTCGATGGTGTCGCAGGTGTGGAAATTGAGCGCTCTGAGCACCGTTCCTTCACCTTAACAGTTAATCGCGCCAGCGGAAGCAGCGAAACCAAGCGTTTTGACGTTCCGGTCATGCTTTACCGCGGTGTGTTCAAATCCGGTGACGAGTATCTGCCGGGAGATACTGTCACGTGGGGTGGCTCGCTGTGGCACTGTGACGAACCTACACAGGATAAGCCCGGAGAAATCGCTTCGAAAGGGTGGACACTGGCCGCCAAACGTGGACGTGACGGGAGGGATAAGACGTGATCGAACTTGTGACCCTCGACCAGGCGAAAGAGCACCTGCGCATTGATGATGATGCCGGTGATGCTGATCTTCAATTGAAAATACAGGCAGGAAGTGCCGCCATTCTCGCTTACGTTCAGGGAAGCCGTCAGCTTATCGTTGGCAGCGATGCATCGCTGATTGATGGAGAGCCACTGCTGAGAACGCAAACAGCGCTGCTTATGTTACTGGGATGGCTCGACCGAAACCGGGGCGGAGAAGAGGAGGAAAAATTAAAACAGGGTGAACTGCCGTTCTCGGTAACGATGCTTATTTACGATCTGCGCAGACCCACCATTTTATAAAAGGAGGCGTTATGCATGCAGGCCGCTTACGTGACCGCATCACTGTTGTGAACTCTGTGCCCGTCCGCACTCCTTCCGGTGATGTTAAACCGGTGTGGCAGGAAGGAAAATCAATCTGGGCTGAGGTGAAAGGCATCAGCGGGCGGGAATTAATCGTCGCCGGGGCAGAAAAAGCCGAAGCGACAGTGCGGGTCTGGGTCCGTTATCGCAATGACGTTTCAGCCTCTTCGCGTCTGAAAGTTCTTAGCGGCGCTTTTAAAGGGCTTACCCTGGAGGTGACGGGACCGCCCATTCCGGATGCCGGGTGTACACAACTGGAAATTCTCTGCAAGCAGGGGGTGAAGCCGTGATCGATACGAAACTGGATTTTTCAGGCTTACTTGATCTGTCTGATGATCTGTTGTCGCTGAGCAAAGTGGAAAACCGAAAGGTGATGCGCGATGCCACTCGCGCGGCGGCTACCGTTTTCAAAGATGAAGCGGTGAAACGTGCGCCGGTGCGCACCGGGAAAATGAAGAAAAACATTGTGGTTATCACCCAGCGTGATCGCAACGGTGATATCTCCTCCGGCGTGCATGTGCGCGGTACCAACCCACGCACCGGCAACAGCGACAATTCGATGAAAGCAAATAATTCGCGCAACGCCTTTTACTGGCGTTTCGTTGAGCTTGGTACGTCAAATATGGCGGCCGTTCCGTTTATCCGTCCGGCCTATGATGCGCGGCAAGAAGATGCGGCAAATGCTGCCTTTGCACGTGCCAATCAGGCGATTGATGAGGCGCTGTCAAAATGACCGAGGCCGATGTTTATCCTCTTATCGGGACGCTCGCTGGTGGTCAGGTTTACCCTGACATTGTTCCGCTTAATCAGCAAGGGCAGCCCGCGGTAGCACCGCCGTGGATCACCTTCACGCTGGTCGATCAGGTTTATGGCGATACGCTTTGTGGCCCGGCGGAAGAAAATTCCGCGCTACAGGTCGATGTGTATTCCGGAACAGTCGATGAATCACGGGCACTGCGTGAGCAGGTTATTGCCGCACTGGCACCACTTAAATTCACGCAGATGAGTAAAACCGGCGGACATGATCCAGACACCGGGCTGCGCCGCGCAACTCTTGAAGTCCACATCCAACAGTAAACCTTAACCATCAAAACCAATAACCGCCAACCGGCGGTTTTTTTATGCCTGGAGCAAACATGACCAGCAAATACGAAGTAACGAAAGGTACACAGGTCGGCATTTCTGATGCCCCTGTTACCGCCGAAGACTTTCAGTCTTCTGGTTTTCCCGGCGTCGGCGTGACTTTTCTGGTAGCGGAATGCGCAACAAAGGAAATCAGCTATACCGGCGGGCAGAAGGGTGACATTGATGTCACCACGCTTTGTTCCCTTGAGCAGGAACAGACCAACGGTCTGGCAGCACCGGCTGAAATGTCTATCAGCCGTAACTGGGTTGGCGATGAAGCCGCACAACTGGCATTGCAGACTGCTTATGAAAACGATGAATTGCGCGCGCTGCGTGTAATTTTCCCGTCTGGCAACGGTTTTTATATCCTGGTTGAAGTGCGACAGAGTTCATGGTCAGCAGCCACGTCCGCTGTTGTGGGTGCCACCTATTCGCTGCGCGTTCGTGGCAAACCAAAACGCATCGTTGCAAACCCTGGGTCCTGATCCGAAGCGGCTCCGGCCGCTTTCTTTTCCTCTTCTGAGAAAAAATAATGAGCAATCCGAAACCTTCTTTACGCGCGCTGGCGCTGACGGCGGCCACCGCCTTTCGAACCAAAACTGTCACCGTTAACGAATGGGGCGGCGCGAAGGTAATCCTTCGTGAGCCATCCGGTGAAGCATGGGCGACTTTCCGCGAGTTCGTTGGCGACACACCGGATGATGATAAAAAGCCGCTTTCTGAAACCGAGAAATTCATTCGAAACAAGGAAGCAGATGTGATCCTTTTCCTTGATGTTCTGCTTGATGAAGCCGGCAACCGCGTTTTCAGTGAAGATGACCGGGCCACCGTTGCAGAAATTTATGGCCCTGTACATGCCCGCCTGCTGCGCCAGGCTCTTGATCTGGGTATTACACAGGACGAAGCGGAAAAAAAGTAAAGGAACCGCTGACGTTCTTTCTGATGTCGCTGGCACTCCGGCTGGGAAGAACGTTTCATGAACTGCGACATAGCATTACCGCCAGCGAGCTTAAGATGTGGATTGCCTACGATCGTATCAGCCCAATCGGCGACTGGCGCGGCGATGCACAGGCGGCGCAAATTGCTGTGGCCACGCTTAACGCCCAGGGCGGCAAATACGAGATTAAGGATCTGATCCTCCAATTTGGTCAGCAGGACAAAACAGAGGAAATCAGCGATTTAGAAGAGTGGATGTCCAGTCTTTAATGCCCGCCGCGCGCGGGCTTTTTTATGGGTGAAATATGGCTACGCTGCGCGAACTCATCATTAAAATATCAGCCAATTCCAGCTCGTTTCAGTCCGAAATCGCCCGCGCCTCACGCATGGGGGCGGACTATTACAAAACGATGGAGAGCGGCGGTAAGAAAGCCGCGGCAGCCACGCGCGAAACGCAACGCTCCATTGCTGCACTGAATAATGAGCTGGCGTCGGTTAAAGCCACTGCCTCTGGCCTGGCGGGGGCATTTGCAGGCGCGTTCGCAACATCCCAGCTTATCAGCTATGCAGACACCTGGAACCAACTTTCAGGGCGGTTGCGTCTTGCCAGTACAGGCGCTGATGATTTTGCGGCTTCTCAGCGATCCCTGATGGATATCAGTCAGCGCACCGGCACGTCGTTTGAAGCGAATGCGAACCTTTATTCTCGTATCGCTTCCGCGCTGCGCGATGCAGGATATGCCTCTGCTGACGTGGCAAAGGTCACTGAAACCGTTGCTACATCGCTGAAACTGTCTGGCGCCAGCACGGAAGAGGCCAGCTCAGTGATCACGCAGCTAAGCCAGGCGCTGGGCTCCGGCGTTCTTCGTGGAGAAGAGTTTAACGCCATTATGGAAAATGGCGGCAGGCTTGCAAAACTGCTGGCACAGGGGCTGGGCACAACCGTTGGCGGCCTGCGTAATATGGCGAATAACGGAGAGCTGACGACAGATAAAATTGTTCCTCTGTTGACGAATGTGGAGCAGCTACGCAAAGAATTCGACTCGCTGCCGGCCAGTATCAGCGGATCTGCTCAGAAGGTTGAAAACGCCTTCATTGCATGGGTAGGCGGTGCCAACAACGCTGTAGGCGCGTCATCCACCCTGTCTGGCATTCTTGATGGCCTGGCAGAAAATATCGATACCGTTGCCAATACTGCTGGCGCGCTGGTTGGGATCGGTCTGGCTCGCTTCTTTGGGAACATGGTCGGAAGCGTAGCCAGCGCAACTACGGAGATTATCAAAAATACCGCCGCCGAAGTTGCCCTGGCTCAGGCGCAGGTAAGAGGAACTCAGGTTAGCGTTGCCGCCGCACGGCAGGCTGTATACCGGGCGCAACAGGCAAAATCAGCCGCAGTATCAATAGAGGCTCAGATCGTTGCTGAACGCAATCTTATTGCCGCGCAAACCGGGCTCGGTAACGCGATTTCTGCCCGCAGCAGCGCGGTAAACAATCTGACCAACAGCGCATCAGCAATGTCACGCATCGGATCCGGTGTGCTGAGTGTTCTTGGCGGCTGGCCTGGTCTTATCATTGGCGCTGGCGCAGCGATGTATGGTCTTTATGAGCATACCCAACAGGTTCATAAAGAGGCGGTTGCGTTCGCAGATAACCTTGACGATATCAACAGCAAACTTCAGAAAATGTCTGTTGCCGGGCTGCGTTCAACTGCGGTCGATGCCAGCGCATCTCTCCAGGCACAGAAAAAAGACCTTGCTGATCTGGATGAGCAGATCAGAAAGGTAAAGGACAGCCAGACTGCGCTGGCACAGATTCAGGAAAGTTATAATAAGTCTCCACGGATGACACGCCTGAATACTTTCATGGATCAGGAAGATATTACCGCCAAAAATATCGAGCTTACCGGGCAGCTTAATAAGCTTGAATATGAACGTGAGCAGGCAGCATCAAAAGTTGAAGCCACACAGAAACTGGTTAATCAGGCCAGCGATCTGGCGGCGCAAAAAGCCGTCGAGCAGGCTGGTGCCGTTTCCATACTCAAGGGGGCTTATGACCTTTTGAATCGTTCCATGTCGGCTACTGCTGGCGCCACGCCACCGCAATATGCGGGACCTGTGGTGTCTTTGGCTAAAGCCACTCCTCAGCAGCAGACTGCACTGGAAAAAGCGCAGCGGGATAATGTGCTGGCGAGCATGGATGGACTTGCGAAACTCCATCAGCAGCACGTATATGAGGCGGAAGATCTCAAATTAACTGGCGCGCTGTACACCACCTACATCTACAACAAGGATCAGGCAGCAAGGAAAGACGCCGCAGCGGCGCAGGCCAAGAAAGATACAACGGCTGCCACTAACGCTCAAAACAAAGCTGAAAGGGAAGCGGCTTCGCAGGCTGAGCAGTACAGCCGAAAACTGGCGGATTTAAGTGTCGCCATCGAAGTGCAAAAAGTGCGTGCCAGAGAAGGCGAGCAGGCCGCTGAGCTCTACGCAGCGGCTAACCAGACAGGTGCAAAATGGACGGATGAGCAGCGTAAAGCCATTCAGGCTCAGTCTGCTGAACTCGCCAGGCTGACGCAACTCGCTGACGATCACGTTAAAAAAGTGCGTGAGCAGGCCGACGCGCTGAAAGACCTGACGGAAGCCGCGCGCAAATTTAACGATGATGCAGCGCTGACAACCGAAACCGCCGGGATGAGTGACAGGCAGCGTCAGCGATTTGATGAAACACAGCAGGTTGATCGTGTATTCGCAAATACTGATGGTGGTTCCTCAGCAATTGCTGCCCGTACCGCTGCACTGGATGCGCTGGATAAAAAATACAAAGCGATAGCAGCATCAGAAGCAGACTGGCGCAATGGCGTCTCGAAGGGCTACAACAACTGGTTTGATGAAATGTCCAATATTGCCGGTACCGTCTCTGATGGGGTCAAGTCCTCGCTTGATGGCGCATTCAGCAACGTCACCTCTATGCTGGAGGGTAATAAAGTCTCCTGGAAATCATGGGGGATCTCCGTTCTTCAGATCATCGAAAAGGTGGCGCTGCAAATGGCGGTCGTTAACGCCATGGGAAGCGCATCATCTTCTTCCGGTCTGCTGGGTTCGCTTGTTGGCGGCGTTGCAAGCTTTTTTGGCGGCAGCGCTGCAGGTGCATCCACGGCCAGCAGCGGAACGGCCATCCAGTCTGCTGTGGCTAACTTTCAGTTCAATGCGCAGGGAGGGGTGTACGATTCGCCATCGCTGAGCGCCTACAGTAACGGCGTCTACAACTCCCCTCAGTTTTTTGCCTTCGCCCAGGGGGCTGGCGTATTTGCCGAAGCAGGACCGGAAGCCATCATGCCATTAACCCGCGCTTCAGATGGTTCGCTAGGTGTAAGGGCTGTTGGCTCCGGAGTAAACACCGCCACCTCTTCAGGCGGTGCACTACAGGTAAACATTCATATCGACAGCAACGGCAACACGAATACGAGCGGAACCAGTGGTTATGAGAGTTTCGGTCGTGACATCGGAAATTATGTTGATCAGCGTTACCGCGAGCTGCAACGGCGTGATTTGTCTCCGGGTGGTTCAATCTGGAATCTGGCTAAAGGGGGCCGCTGATGGCTATTGAGGAATTTACCTGGTGCGCCCGCATCAACGCTGAAGAGGAGGTCACCTTTCGAACCCGCTCCGCTCAGTTCGGCGCTGGCTACAAGCAGGTGTCAGGCGATGGCTTAAATCCACGGTCGCAGAAATGGACCCTGGAATTTACCGGGGATGAGGACTATATCGCCGAAATCAAAGCATTTCTGGATCGGCATGCCGGTACGAAATCTTTTTCATGGCGCCCACCGCTGGAGCCCCTCGGCTTATTCCGCTGTGACACCTATAAGCCGACGGCGCTGGGTGCCAGAAAATACAACCTCTCTGCAACTTTTGAACAGGCATTTGCACCATGAGTTTAAACAGCGACTATCAAAAACTGGAACCAGGAAACACAGTCCGGCTTATTGAGGTTGATGGCACCGCTTTCGGAGTGGGCGATGTTCTTCGTTTTCACAGCCACAACATCCCTTACACTGAGGCGGAAATTACTGCGGCGGGTGGTGACGAAACCCTGCTGCCGGCGAAATCTGTCTGGTGGCAGGGGAACGAATATAAAGCCTGGCCGTATGAACTGGACGGGATTGAGGCGTCAACCAGTGGCAGCAGCGCATCACCGAAGCTGTCTGTCGCCAACCTTGACGCCTCGATCACTGCGCTGTGCCTTGCCTACGATGATATGTTGCAGGCGAAAGTCACCATCCACGACACGCTGGCGCAGTACCTTGATGCGCAGAACTTTGCGGATGGAAACCCGGCTGCCGACCCGTTGCAGGAAAAGTTGCAGGTCTGGTACATCGATGCGAAAAGCAGCGAGACAAACGAGGTCGTGGCGTTCACGCTTTCCAGCCCGATGGATTTGCAGGGGCTGATGATCCCGACGCGCCAGCTTCATTCACTCTGCACCTGGTGCATTCGCGGGCAGTACCGTTCGGGTAATGGCTGTGATTATGCTGGAACGCGGTATTTCGACAAAAACAACAATGCCGTTGGTGATCCATCACTCGACGAGTGCAACGGTACGCTGACGGCCTGCAAGCTGCGGTTCGGCGAAGGCAATGAGCTGTCTTTCGGTGGTTTCCCGGGCACGTCTCTGATCCGGAGTTGATATGCGCCAGAAAACACTCGATGCCATTATGGCGCATGCGGCCGCCGATTATCCGCGCGAGGCGTGTGGGCTGGTGGTGCAGAAAAGCCGTGTGGAGCGTTATTTCCCGTGCCGCAACATTGGCGAAAAACCGGAGGATCATTTTGTCCTTTGCCCGGAGGATTATGCCGCGGCGGAAGACTGGGGAACAGTCACGGCGATTGCACACAGTCACCCCGACGCCACCACGCAACCCAGTGAGACGGACAAGGCGCAGTGTGATCTTACTGCCTTGCCATGGCATATCGTCAGCTGGCCGGAGGGTGATTTCCGCACCATCATGCCGCGCGGTGAATTGCCGTTGCTGGAGCGTCCGTTTGTGCTTGGCGTCTATGACTGCTGGGGACTTGTCATGAGCTGGTTCCGGCAAATGCACGGTATTGAGCTGCCGGATTACCGAGTCGATTACCCGTGGTGGGAAGACCAGTACGACGCCAATTTTTATCAGGACAACTGGTATGAATGCGGGTTTCGTGAAGTAAGCGGCGAACCGCTGCCGGGTGATGTCCTGATCATGCAGGTGCAGGCGAACAAGTGGAACCATGCGGCGATCCTGCTGGAAGGCAATATGATGATGCACCATCTGTACGGAAGGCTCAGTAACCGGGAGCCGTGGGGCGGGTACTGGAAAGAAAGAACTATGAAAGTTCTACGCTATAAATCTCTGTGCTAACCTGATTTCTTTATGAAAAAGGGAATATGCCATGAAAAAAATTCTGTTGTCATTTTCTCTGATTGTGTTGAGTGCTTGTGCGGATAGACCCTTTGAGAGCACACAGGTCATTTATAATGAGTCTTTCATCAAACCGGGGGCTGCCACATCGCAAATCAGAGTGCATCGCGTTAAGCAATTAACTGGTTCTGCTCTTGGCGACGATTGCCCGTTAATTGTTAGTGTTGATGGTATCGAGGCCGCAGGGTTACAGCAGAATCAGTATGTTGATTTATATCTTAAAAACGGTAATCACTCTATTTCTGTCAGATTTAAATGTGCGCTAACAAGCTGGAAAAAGTCACTCAATATTTTGGCTGATGGTTCGTATGCTGAATATCAGGCTGAATCTGGCGGGGTAGGGCAGTACAGGCTTTGGCAAACAAGATAATAAAAAGGCTGCTTAGGTGGCCTTTTTTAATGGAGCGAATATGTCTGAAGTAATGACACGAATTGAATTAGGCGGCGTACTGGGGAAAACCTTTGGTAAAATTCACCATCGCTTAATCAGCACAACGCATGAAGCAACTCGCGCACTGGCGGCCACGATTAAAGGTTTTGAGCAGTTCATGATATCCAGCAACCGTCGCGGCCTAACCTATGCTGTATTTCGAGGGAAGAAAAACATTGGACAGGATGATTTAGGTTACCCTGTTTCAGGTGAAGTCATCCGCATTACACCAGTGGTTATTGGCAGCAAAAAATCTGGGGTACTACAAACAATTCTCGGGGCTGTGCTGGTCGTTGTAGGGGCTGTTGTAGGTGTTATGACTTCGTGGACTGGCGTTGGTGCTGCAGTTGGCTCGGCCATGGTAAGTGCTGGTATAGGTTTAATGGCTGGTGGTGTAATTCAAATGCTTTCGCCGCAAACCGCCGGGCTGGCAAGCAAACAGGATGCCGATAACCGCGCCTCATATGCTTTCGGCAGCGTAACAAATACCGCAGCCCAGGGCTACCCGGTGCCATTGCTCTATGGTAAACGCCGCATCGGTGGCGCCATCATTTCAGCAGGTATTTACGTCGAAGATCAGCAGTAACATTACCTCCAGTCAATAACCGCCTACGGGCGGTTTTTTTATGGGCGCAATATGGCAAACAAGAAAATTCATGGGCGCAAAGGCGGCAGCTCCAGTTCCCGCACTCCCACAGAACAGCCTGACGATCTCCAGTCTGTCGCGAAGGCGAAGATCCTTGTCGCGCTGGGCGAGGGGGAGCTTTCTGGCCAGCTCACTGGACAGGGTATTTTTCTCGACGGCACGGCGCTGCTGAATGCCGATGGCTCATCGAATTTCAGCGGAGTGACCTGGGAGTTTCGCCCTGGCACACAGGCGCAAAATTATATCCAGGGCATTCCAGGTACCGAGAATGAGATCAGCGCCGGCGTCGAGATTAAAAGCTCAGTGGCCTGGACGCATACGTTTACGAACTCTCAGCTTTCTGCGGTACGCCTGCGCCTGAAATGGGCGTCACTTTTTAAACAAGAAGATGACGGCGATCTGGTGGGTAACCAGGTTCAGTACGCGATTGATCTGCAGGTGGATGGTGGGGCGTTTGTCACGAAAATTAACACCGCCGTCAGCGGGAAAACCACATCGGGATACGAACGCAGCCACCGTATCGATCTGCCTCCCGGTGCCATTTCATGGACTGTGCGGGTAAGGAAAATTACCGCTGACGCCAACAGTGCCAAAATCGGCGACACGATGACACTACAGAGCTACACGGAGGTGATCGACGCCAAACTGCGCTATCCCAACACCGCGCTGCTCTATATCGAATTTGACTCCAGCCAGTTCAATGGCTCTATCCCGCAGATTTCCTGTGAGCCGCGCGGACGTGTGATCCGCGTGCCGGACAATTACAACCCGGAAACACGCGCCTACACTGGAACATGGTCCGGTGCCTTTAAATGGGCATGGACTGATAACCCGGCATGGATTTTTTACGATCTGGTCGTCTCTGACCGTTTCGGCCTTGGCGATCGCCTGACGGCTGAGAATATCGATAAATGGACGCTCTATCAGGTGGCGCAGTATTGCGATGCGCCAGTGCCGGACGGTAAAGGCGGCAGCGGTACCGAACCACGCTATATCTGTAACGTCTATGTTCAGGATCGCAACGACGCCTATACGGTATTGCGTGACTTCGCCGCCATCTTCCGGGGTATGACCTACTGGGGCGGCAACCAGATTGTTACCCTGGCGGATATGCCGCGCGATGTCGATTACAGCTACACAAAAGCAAACGTCATTGACGGCCGATTCAGCTACAGCAGCAGCACGACGAAAAGCCGGTATACCAGCGCGCTGGTTTCATATTCAGATCCGGATAACGGTTACGCTGATGCAATGGAGCCAGTCTTTGAACAGGAACTGGTAGCCCGCTACAAAGGTTTTAACCAGCTTGAGATGACGGCAATCGGCTGCACACGCCAGTCAGAAGCGAACCGAAAAGGGCGCTGGGGGATCCTCACCAACAATAAAGACCGGGTGGTTTCTTTCTCCGTGGGGCTGGATGGCATGATCCCACAACCTGGATACATCATCGCTGTGGCTGATGAGAACCTGTCTGGTAAGGTTACCGGCGGCCGTATCAGCGCGGTGAATGGCCGGGCGATTACCCTGGACAGAGCGCCGGATGCTGTTGCCGGTGATCGGCTGTTCCTGAACCTGCCTTCCGGTGCTGCGCAGAGCCGTACCATTCAGGCGGTTAATGGAGAAGTGGTCACGGTGACCACCGCTTATAGCGAAACACCGGAAGTGGAAAGCGTATGGATAGTGGAATCGGACGAACTGTATGCGCAGCAGTACCGTGTTGTCAGTGTGACCGATAATAATGATGGGACGTTTTCCATCACCGGCGCGGCTCACGATCCGGATAAATATACCCGTATCGATACCGGGGCTATTATCGACAGCCGCCCCGTCAGCGTCGTGCCGCCGGGCAGCCAGGCAGCGCCCGATAATATCGCTATCGACAGTTATTCCGTGGTGAACCAGGGGATCAGCGTTCAGACCATGCGCGTTTCATGGACGGACACGGCCAATGCGATCGCGTATGAAGCGCAGTGGCGCCGCAATGACGGTAACTGGGTGAACGTGCCGCGCAGCTCCACCACCTCGTTTGAAGTGCCGGGCATTTATGCGGGACGCTATCTGGTGCGCGTGCGCGCCATCAACGCCGCTGAAATCTCCAGTGGCTGGGGATACTCAAGCGAAACCACGCTGACAGGGAAAGAAGGTAACCCGCCCAAGCCGGTTGGCTTTATGGCGACAGGTATTAACTGGGGTATCCGTCTTAACTGGGGATTCCCGGCTAATACCGCTGACACGCTGAAAACAGAAATTCAGTACACAGCCAACAGCGATTTTTCAGATCCGCTGCTGCTCTCCGATGTGCCTTACCCGTCGGCTGAATACACCCAGCTCGGGCTGAAGGTCGGGCAGGAATTCTGGTATCGCGCGCAACTGGTCGATAAAACCGGCAATGAATCAGGCTATACCGACTGGATCAGGGGGATGGCAAACGACCAGGCTTCTGACTACCTTGGTGATGTTACCGGTGATTTCCTCACTTCCGCCGATGGTAACCGGCTGACAAGTGACATTGATACTAATCTGGAAGCGGCAATGCAAAATGCGCTGTCGATAGGTGCGACGGTTGATCACCAGTGGCGTCAGTATGGCGAAGTACGTGCTGATATTCTGGTTGTGAAAACAACGATTGCAGAAGTCGGTAATGCGATGGCTGAGTTGTCCACCCAGGTACAGGCGAAGATTGATGATGTTACCGCAACGCTTGAGGACAAGCTTACGGCGGTAGTGGACGCTGATGGCGCCACGGCTATCTATACGCTGAAGACAGGCGTGCGGATAAACGGCGTAATGTATAACGCCGGGATGTCCATCGCCGTACTGGCGCAGGCAGGGCAGCCGGTAGTGACCAGGGTGGGATTCAATGCCAACCAGTTTGTGCTGATGAGCGGCAGTGGTACCACGCAATATTCGCCCTTCGCGGTGGTCAACGGCCAGGTATTTATCTCCAGTGCATTCATTCAGGACGGGACGATCACAAACGCCAAAATAGGGAGCTATATCCAGTCGAATAATTATGTTGCTTCTCAAACCGGATGGCGGTTAGATAAAGGAGGTAACCTTGAAATTAATGGATATACCTCGGGGCAAGGAAGGGTTCTAATAAATAATGAAGGGCAAAAAGTATATGACCAAAATGGCACGCTGCGTGTTGTTGTCGGTAAGTATTCTTAGTGTTATCGGGTGTTCTTCGTTTAATTCCGGTATAAAAGATGTTAATTGTACTGGTGTTTATAATTCACGGAATCTTACTTCTGAAAAAACACAGTATGTGGTTAAGGTCAATAAAATAAGGATTGACCACAATGGCACAATTACGATCAGGCCAGTAAATACGCTTGATTTACGTTTTTTCCCTGGATTCAAAGAAAAGAGCCTGTTGACTAATTATCAATGTCAGGGGGAGGATTATGGCCTACGGAGTCCAGCTATTTGACGCAGATGGTAACGAACTTGTGGGGAGGTTTGTACCGACATTTATTATTGATTACATAACCTCTCCCGCAACAGGATCTCGATCCTATCCATCCGTACAGGGTAAAACATTACGCGTTTACCCATTGCAGTACATAGGCGATGGAGCGCGATACGGGACGCCGAACGCCAACGCGTCTGTGTCTGGAAACACAGTCACATGGTCATCGGTTTCAGCATCAGTTCCTATTATGATTGTCTACGAATAATGGTAGTAAACAATGGCCTATGGATTGCAAATATTTCGTGATGACGGAAGCCTGTGGATTAGCCCGGATGTCACCCCTCTAAATTATATGGGGAAAATCTATTTTGCAAATGGAACGGTTGATACCGGTATTTCGTCAAGTAAATCACTAATGTTTTTCGTCAGGCATAACGGCCCTAATGGTGCTGGAACGTTCATCCCGAATAACTCTGGTAGCACATGGAAAATAACAATAACAGGATCTAATTACTCTGGACTTATTTATCTGTTTTCAAATACGGTAAAAAACCAGAGTGGGTACGGGGTTGCCGTTTATAATTCCTCAGGTGAGATGACGTGGAATACCGACATGCTCCCGTTACAGGTTTTAAAAGTTAACAACCCATACGGCGTAACTCAGACTGGATCTTTTACCGTTTCCGCTGGTGTCCCTGTTGCTGTAAACCCAGGAATTTGCTCAACATGGCTTGCCGTGCTTAATCCAAGTGCAGGGCAATACATTATTGGCGCAATAGCTGCTGGAGCATACGGGAACACAATATATGGAACCAGAATAGGTGGCGAAGAAATCGTAGGGCAAAGGCCAGTTTATCGATACAAAGAGGTGTTCCTTTGTATCGATGTCTCAAAGTATCCATGATAACCGCTTCGGCGGTTTTTTCATTTTATGGAGTAAATATGTCAGCAGGAACTTTAACCCTAACCAATAATTCTGCTTTGGTGGGTGGTAGTGGAACAGCATTTGCTACAGAGCTGGCCGCCGGAGATTTTATTGTCGCCACTGTCGGCGGCATCGCTTACACACTGCCCGTAAAATCTCTCGAAAGCGCTACATCTCTGACGCTCATCAGCAACTATCCGGGACCAACACAATCTGGCATTGCATGGTCAGCCGTTCCGCGCGCAGCACAGAACCAGATTACTGCTGCGCTGGTGGCACAAACCACAGAGGCGCTGCGCGGCTTAAACAGTGACAAGCAGAACTGGCAGGCCGTATTCAGTGACAGCGGCGATATCACAGTAATCCTTCCTGATGGCTCCAGCTTCACCGGCCCGAGCTGGAAGAAAATCAGTGATCTCCTGGCTGATATCGATCAAGCTGGATTGCAGCAGATTGCAGATCAGGTATCGGCAAATGCTCAGCAGGTTGCCACAGATCGGCTTGATGTTGACGCTAAGGCGACTCAGGTTTCAGGCGATGCCGCTACTGCAAGCCTGGCGGCCACAAATGCGGCTGCAGCAAACACAACGGCACAGCAGGCTAAAACTGATGCTATTGCAGCAAAAGTCGCAGCAGAAGCTGCTCGGGATGCCGCACAGTCAGCGAATCCGGATAACCAGCTGAAGAAATCCAACAATCTTAGCGATTTGACGGATATAGCAACTGCTCAAAATAACCTGTCAGTCTATTCAAAATCACAGACGGACAATGCTATCACGGCTGCGCTTGCGGATACTCCGTGGCTACCAATGACGCTCTCGTCCGGATTCACACTCCATACGACTTATGATCCTACAGCGCGCGCGGTCTACCGTGTAAATAAAGGATATCTTGAGGTGCAGGTGTCGCTTAAAGGACCAACAGCAAATGCTGGAGTTTTCTTCACCCTGCCTACAGGAAGCCGCCCATCCATACAATATTTTGTCCGCGCTGTTGGTCCTGGCTCTGATTACAATACGTCCCCTTCATACGGCTCTTACATGGTTGTCAAAACTGATGGGACGTTAAGTATCAACAGTACTAATTTAGACCAGGGTTTTTACGCGTATTTCAAAGTGCCTATGGCTTAAGGATTTAGTAATGGATAAATTTACGATTATAAATGCTCTGGATAAAAACCTTTATTATACCATTGATTTTATTGTTGGTATTTCCGGTAATACTCTTCCGGAAGTGTGGACGCTTGACCGATTGGGGGATGGTTATTACAAAGCGCAATATCAGGGCGCTAAAGTAGATCCAGAAACAGGTGAGGCGACTGGAGGTAAATGGGTAGAAACTGGTGGACCTTCCCGCGACGATATTATTGCCGCGGCTGACTGGCAAAAAAACTCTGCAATCTCAGAAGCGACAACCAGAATTGCCCCATTACAGGATGCCGTGGATATTGGTATTGCGACTGACGAAGAGCAATCCAGCCTTTTATTATGGAAAAAATATCGGGTATTCTTGAACAGGATTGATACAACAACTGCACCAGATATCACATGGCCCGTGAAGCCATTATAAAAATTTTCTTCATCCTAACTTCTTCTCCAGAATAGATAATCCCGCTATAACAGTTCCCGCTAACGAAGCGGGGGCTTGATCATGCACCTGAACCATTCTACTGTATATAAAAACAGTATTAAACAGGGCTACACTATGCAGTTCATCAAACCAGCAGATTTTCCGCGCGCAGTTGTCGCGCTTCCGCTCTTCAGCGATCTCGTCCAGTGTGGGTTCCCGAGCCCGGCCGCTGATTATGTTGAGCAGCGAATCGACCTTAACGAACTCCTTGTGCAGCGCCCCAGCGCGACGTACTTCGTCAAAGCCGCGGGGGATTCCATGATTGATGGCGGAATCAGCGACGGAGATCTGCTGGTGGTTGACAGTTCGCGCACTGCACAGCACGGCGATATTGTGATCGCGGCGGTCGATGGCGAATTCACCGTGAAACGTCTGCAACTTCGACCAACCATACAGCTCAACCCAATGAATTCGGCATACAGTCCGATCCGGGTAACAAGCGAAGACACCCTGGATATCTTCGGTGTCGTAACTTTCATTGTTAAACCGGCGAGCTGAACATGTTTGCGCTGTGCGATGTGAACAGCTTTTACGCGTCGTGCGAAACCGTTTTTCGACCTGATTTGAAGGGGCGACCAGTCGTCGTTTTGTCGAACAATGACGGCTGCGTGATCGCCCGCAGTGCCGAAGCGAAACCTTTCGTGGTGATGGGTGAGCCTTATTTCAAACAGAAAGAGGCGTTCCGGCGCCACGGTATCGTCGCATTCAGCAGCAATTACGAGTTGTACGCGGACATGTCAAACAGGGTCATGACAACCCTGGAAGAGATGAGTCCTCGCGTGGAAATATACTCAATCGATGAAGCCTTTTGCGACCTGAGCGGAGTCCGCAATTGTCGTGATTTAACTGACTTTGGGCGCGAGATCCGGGCGACCGTGCTGAAGCGCACTCACCTGACTGTCGGCGTCGGCATAGCGCAAACCAAAACCCTGGCGAAGCTGGCCAACCACGCCGCGAAAAAGTGGCAGCGCCAGACCGGCGGCGTGGTTGATTTGTCCAACATCGACCGCCAGCGGCGGCTTCTGGCATTGGTACCGGTGGAGGATGTCTGGGGCGTTGGTCATCGTATCAGCAAAAAACTGAACGCCTTGGGCATTAAAACCGCGCTTGAACTCTCAGAACAAAGCACTTGGATTATCCGCAAGCATTTTAATGTCGTGCTCGAGCGAACTGTGCGGGAGCTACGCGGCGAACCATGTCTCGATCTTGAGGAGTTTGCGCCAGCAAAGCAGGAGATTGTCTGCTCGCGTTCTTTCGGTGGACGAATCACCGACTACGATGAAATGCGCCAGGCGATATGCAGCTACGCAAGCCGGGCGGCAGAAAAACTACGCGGTGAGCATCAGTATTGCCGGTTTATCTCCGCTTTTGTTAAGACCAGCCCGTTTGCATTAAACGAGCCGTATTACGGCAACAGCGCATCGGTAAAGCTACTCACGCCAACACAGGACAGCAGGGACATTATCAATGCCGCCACCCGGTGTCTGGATGCAATCTGGAAAGATGGCCACCGATACCAGAAAGCGGGTGTGATGCTCGGCGACTTTTTCAGCCAGGGCGTCGCGCAGCTCAACTTATTTGACGATAACGCACCGCGCGCGGACAGCGATAAGCTCATGGCTGTACTGGATCAGCTGAATGCAAAAGATGGGCGCGGTACGCTATATTTTGCAGGGCAGGGCATACAGCAGCAGTGGCAGATGAAGCGCGATATGCTGTCGCCCCGGTATACTACACGCTATTCTGATTTAGTTATTGTACGATGATATATAGGTCAAATTAATATAAATACGGAAATTTTATGAGCGAAGAACAAAAGGCATACGAAGCTGTTAAGGAATATGATGAGATTATTCAAGAAAACTTTCGCAATTCCTTAATAGACAGTGCGAGTTTAGCAACAATTGAAACTACGACTATACTTGATAAATTTAGCATGTGGCTCCTAGTAGGTGTAGGGGCAACTGCTACATTAATGATAGCAAATATTGATAAAATCTTACCTTTTATCACCCCCTTTGGCTTTAAAATTTCCGTATTTTTTTTAGCACTTTCATCACTTGCTGGTTTTCTGTCTAAATATTATGCTTTAGTAGTTTTCTCTGCCGCAACGGTAACCGTTAGAATGACGGAGTTGATACAAAGTAAGTCAAAGGAGTATGAGGAGCAGTGTAAAAAAAGAGATGAGATGGGGCGAAAGATTGGGTACGTTAGCGAAATAGAAGTAAGTCTTGAGTCCTTTATAGATCAATATATCAATCTCTTTCCATTTCAGTGGCTTAGAAATAAAATAAGAAAAAGAATGAGTGTTTTTACAGTATCAAAATCAGGTAATAAGTCTGCAGTACATGGTGTTGTATTCCAGAGTATAGCCTTATTGTTGCAGTCGTTATCGTATATTGCTTTTTTAATAGTGGTTACCTACTTTATAAATCTCCATTAATCGGAAATATCAATTCCACTCCTTGATTCTTCACGTTCCCAACGGCGCGAGCTACAGCGTGCCATATAAACTTGTCGGCGGGCACAACACCGCCGGCAGCTATATCCTCCGCTTCCTTTCCTCCGACATCCTGTCGCATCCATTCACGCGCCGCTTCAGGAGAAAGCACTAGCGGTCGCCTGTCATGGATATCCACCAGGCCTTTATCGGCAGCTGCTGTAACAATCAAAAATCCTTCCGCCTCATCACCTCGCTCGAACGGTGTGCTTCCGATCACAGCCATGAAAATTGGCTGGCCGTCGGCGCGGTGGATGAAATAGGGTTGTTTTTTGTCTCCCTCCTTTTTCCATTCAAACCAACCGTCAGCGAAACAAATTGCGCGCCCATGTTGCCACATAGGTTTGAACATTCTGCTGGTAGCCGCAGTTTCTACCCGCGCATTAATCACTGGCGGTTTATCCCACCATCCTGGTGAATATGACCAGATTACTGGATCGAGGTGTAAAATATTATCGCGCTCGCTGAGTATCAGAACTTTGGTTCCCGGAGCCACGTTATAGCGTCCAATGGGTTCTGGATCATATGGAATATCACGTTCGGCTTCATCGGCCAGGTAAGCCAGATATTCTTCACGGGTTTGAGCTTGTGCAAAACGTCCACACATAGACACCTCCAGCACTGTAATGCTGAAAGTATAGGGCAGGAAGAAAAACTGGTGCGCACCCTTAAGTACTACGTTTTATAAGGGAATTTGATTTAACAGTACACGGAAATTTAAGTAAAGGAACGGTCAGCGATTCTGGTAAGTACCTCTCAAAAACGTACCGAACAGACAGGGTTTTTTCTTGCCTGATCGCAGGCATAAAAAACAACAACAATGGGTTGGTTTCTTTTGAGATTTTTGGTCGTTACAATATCTCTGATTCAGAGCCCCTTAGGACCTCAAGCTTAGCTATTTTAGGGATTCCCAATGCAGAAGCCGTGACGTCAAACTGTTTATCCATCTGAATTATGAAAATCTGCTTTGTGTCAATTGTGTTAAGACCTCTCGTGTATATCACTATTAAAAGTAATGATTTTTGCGAGAGTTTTATGTACAATTTCATGCAACTGGATTTTAGTTGCAAACATGCTCTCAATGGATATACTTGAATGAGTAAAAGCAAAAAACTAAGGGAGCGGCTTGGAGCGCTGCCAAAGGATTTTACCTGGGAAGAGCTTGTTACACTTCTTGGTCAGTATGGTTTTAATATTTTAAACGGCTCTGGTTCAAAGAGAAAATTTGTCAATGATCACGGTAGGTTAGTGTCATTTCATTGCCCTCATCCGGGAAATGTTGTGAAAGGGTACGTACTCAAGGAAGTTAAGACTCTTTTAGATGAGCTAGATAATCATGAGTAATATGTTGAAATATAAAGGTTATTTTGGAAGTGTTGAGTTTTCTTTGGAAGACAAGGTTCTTCATGGAAAAATTCAATGCGTAAATGATCTTATAACTTACGAAGCCGAAACCCTTGATGGTTTACAACTAGCTTTTGAGGAAGCTGTTGATGATTATCTGGAAACATGCATGGCCTTAAAGAAAGAACCAGAAAAACCAATGAGTGGTACATTCAACGTTCGTATAGGCTCAGAACTCCATAAAAAGGCCTATTTGGCAGCTTGTGCTCATGGCAAGAGCCTCAACGACTATGTAAAAACAGCGATTGAAGAAAAGGTGGTAGATAAGAAAGAATTTCATTTCCACTTTGAAAAACGTGAGAGAACTGAGGTTTTTTCGCATGAGTATTTCACACCCTCAGAACGCGAACCGAAGTGGAGAGGGAATGTTGAAAAAGGGACTCGACACTAATGCTGGAAAAAATCAAATATAAAGGTTTTGAAATTTCTTCGTCACAGTTTGTTGAACACAAAGACAGTGAGGGCGGGCGCTTTAAACTGCTCGTTAGCGATGGTCAGTTTGCTTCTGGCTATGATGAGGAAGATAAAAAAAGCTGGGCACAAATGGTTTTAGAGGCTTCGATTAAAGGCTATACCGATGAAGCTCTAGATAATCCTGATGAGCCAGACGAAAATGGGTTGGCATTTGAAGCCAATGTTAAGATAGATGTCTTCTATGATATAGAAGGCGATGAGCCCATTAGTGAAGAATTTTACACATCAAATCTATGGTTCTTCGAGAATTTTACATCTATTACATTAAAGCTGGCGTTTGAGACAATATTGGAACGAACCCCGATGCGTACCATTAAACTCCCATGGTCAGTGCCTTTGGAGTCAGTAGAAAATTAAAAACAAAGCCCTGCTGAGAACAGGGCCTTGGGGGGCGGAAAGTCTGAGAAACTTTCCGGTGTGTATGGAGGTAACCCATCCGCTACACGTATGTTTGACAAACGAAGTCTAGCGGTTCTCCTGGCAATTCGCAACCTGTATGGGTTTACAGGTATGCAGGGAATGTAGACCTATGGCTACTGGAACCTGTCGCAAATGTGGAAGTACTTGCGAGATTATTTTTCGCTATACCGTCGTGGTTGATGGCGTAGTGCGTCACGCAAAGAAAGGGAAGCCATTTCCGATTCCACTTTGCAGTTGTTCAGAGAAAAAAGCAGCTTAATTTCGCTGTAAAAAATGCTTCTTGACTGACACTATAAATTAGGAAGTTTAAGTTAAGCGGCTTTTCAGGGCTTGGGTTCGGTATTATACCGGATTCAGGCCCTTCTAATTTCAGGCTGATCAATCCACTGTTACCTTGCCTTCTCAATGAGAGCCGATCCCTGCGGTAACCAAAATACCTATTGTGATAAAAGCATATCGCCGAAGAACGGCGACCATATTCATGATGAAGGAAAGGTGAAGGTAGCAGTTAATGACCGTTAATCTCACTGAGGAAAAAATTATCGGTTCCCATAAAAAAACTGCACCTGACAAAGTTGATTTTCAACTTCTTTGGTGCAGTCGATTTCGCGGACTTCATTCATCTATGAGCCGCGGCTCCTTTACGTATCCTTTTTTGTCCATTTGGTGTCCGGTCACCGTCCGGGATAAGTGGCTAACTTACTGTTTTTTAAGACTCTGTCCTGCCACTGTCCATGTATATTTGGTGGAGCTGGCGGGAGTTGAACCCGCGTCCGAAATTCCTACATCCTCGGTACTACATGCTTAGTCCAGTCTTTGATTTCGCTTGCCGGCTGCGGACGGACACGCCACTAACAAACTAGCCTGATTAGTTTTAACGCTTCAACCCCAGGCAGGGCATCCACGCGATCTCTTTTGGGTTTGACCTCTCTTGATCCCCGTCCTAAGAGCGGAGGCTAGGGAGAGAGGGCTCTAAGCAGGTTATTAAGCTGCTAAAGCGTAGTTTTCGTCGTTTGCGACTATTTTTTTGCGGCTTTTTACGAGGCCAACCGCCCCTCGGCATGCACCTTGGGTTTCGCGAATCCCGTCGAATCCAGAATCAGCCCCAAAAGTGTGACGGTGAGTATAACAGATTTATGACGTGCCATTCCAGTCCATATCACAATGACTTTTAACGAGGGGGGCGAAGTAGTTGGTATGTGTTTACCTGGCAGGGCACCTGCTGTATACCATCATGCCATTTTTGTTATTACCGCGTGCAAAACGAAGGCTTCATAAGAAACAGTCAATTTATCAGAGCGAACATAAATTGGCTTGATCAGCCATAGCTTATCGCAGAATGCCAATAGGTTACGTGCGCAAAAAAGCGCCGAGATTATCTACCGCAATGGGAAACATTTTCTGTTCAACTGGGAGATTACAGACGTGGTGATCATGACTGGTCAAAATCGATGCTGGATTATCTTATAAGGTATTGAACAAATTGAATGAAGCGCTTAGGGAGTGTTGAGAAGCGTTGAATGCCCTCTCCCGGCGTGAGAGGGCGAGTCGGGCGAGGTTAACGCCCGGCGTTTTTCATAATGCGTGCTTTATCCAGTTGCCATTCACGCTCTTTCAGATCGGTGCGTTTGTCGTGCTGTTTCTTACCTTTCGCCACGCCGATTTTTACTTTGCACCAAGCGTTTTTCCAGTACAGCGACAGCGCCACCACGGTATAACCTTCGCGGTTGATGCGGCCGTAGAGTGAATCGAGTTCGCGCTGGTTAAGCAGCAGTTTGCGTGTGCGAGTCGGATCGCAAACGTAGTGGCTGGAGGCTACGGTCAGCGGCGTAAAGTTTGCGCCAAACAGAAAGGCTTCGCCGTCTTTCAGAATAACGTAGCTGTCGCCAATGTTTGCTTTACCGGCGCGTAAGGATTTTACTTCCCAGCCCTGCAGTGCCAGCCCGGCCTCAAATTCCTCTTCGATAAAGTATTCATGGCGGGCGCGCTTATTCAGCGCAATGGTGGCTGAACCTGGTTTGTATGCTTTTTTCTTCGTCATAGTGTCGTGAAGCCATCCGGTAATCTGATATCTGAAACTGACCTCATTGCGTCCCGTGAGGTTTAGCCGGATATCTTAGCATGAGTTCGGGCATAGCGTTTTCCTTTCATCCTGGGGAAATGGTATTATTTGACGATTGTGTGAACGCGGAAAACGATATGCCTCAGATTAGCCGTACTGCGCTAGTGCCTTACAGCGCGGAACAAATGTACAAGTTAGTGAATGATGTGAAATCTTACCCGCAGTTTTTGCCTGGCTGTACTGGCAGCCGAGTGCTGGAATCCGGGCCGACGCAAATGACGGCGGCGGTGGATGTTTCCAAGGCCGGGATCAGCAAAACCTTTACCACGCGTAATACGCTGGACACGAATCAAAGCATTTTGATGCACCTTGTTGATGGTCCATTCAAATCTTTGATCGGCGGCTGGAAGTTTACCCCACTGAGCGCCGAGGCCTGCCGGATTGAGTTCCAGCTGGATTTTGAATTTACCAATAAGCTGATTGAGCTGGCGTTTGGCCGTATCTTTAAAGAACTGGCGGCAAACATGGTGCAGGCGTTTACGCATCGGGCGAAAGAGGTTTATCGTGCCGGGTAACATCGCTGTTGAAGTGGCTTACGCACTGCCGGAGAAACAGTATCTTCAACGGGTGACGATCGAAGAGGGCGCAACCGTTGAGCAGGCGATACGTGCTTCCGGTTTGCTCGAGCTGCGTGATGATATTGATCTGAACGTGAATAAGGTTGGTATTTACAGCCGCCCGGTGAAATTACAGGATCCTGTGCATGATGGCGATCGCGTAGAAATTTACCGCCCGCTGATTGCTGATCCGAAAGAGTTGCGCCGCCAGCGCGCTGAGAAGTCGGCAAAGAAAGTGTAACGCGATAGAGCCGGGTTTTGTTCGCTGTACAAGCAGGGAAGAAGCAAAAAACGACGGGAAAACAGCCGACATAAAAGGCTCAAACAAAAAAGTGCTCATTGAGCACCTTTTTGCATTTCTGCAACCTTAGTCTTTGGTCAGCGCAGGTTTGTTATCCATATTGGTCAATACGCCGTTGCTGCTGAACGTCAGTGTCAGGGTTTGCTGCGAAACATCTTCATGGCCTGGTTGCTGGCGGAACACGTAGAACCAGGTGTTACTGCCAAACGGGTCGCTCATCATCGGCGTACCCAGTGCATAAGCAACCTGCTGTTGCGTCATACCCACGCGGATTTTAGAAACATCGTTTGGCGTCAGGTAGTTCCCCTGATTGATATCAGGACGGTAAACCACGCGTTCTACGGTAGAGCAACCTGCGGTCAACATCAGAAGAACCGCTGCGGCAGCAGTCAGCATTTTACAGCGCATAGTGATTTGATTCCTTTTCGGCCCGAACAATACGTGGCTCATATGTAATATGCCGATGATAATAGACCTTTCGCCAGTTTAAAACCTTTGCCGGTGGGTCTGTTGTCGATTTTGTCGAGAACTCAGACCGTCATATTACAAAAAAGTTTACGCGGCCAGCAGCTCTTTGGCGTTAGCCAGCGCATTGCGGGTCACTTCACTACCGCCAAGCAGGCGTGCCAGCTCCTGCAAACGGGCGCGTTTATCCAGCGGCTGCATATGTGTTTCGGTCATTGCGCCATCCGTTTCTTTACTGACAAAGAAGTGATGATGGCCACAACCGGCAACTTGTGGCAGGTGCGTTACGCACATTACCTGCGTGGATTCACCCAACTGGCGCAGTAACTTGCCTACAACAACGGCCGTCGGGCCGCTAATGCCGACGTCGACTTCATCGAAAATCAGCGCCGGGGTTTCTATTTTCCGCGCGGTGATCACCTGGATAGCCAGCGCAATACGCGACAACTCACCACCGGAGGCGACTTTGGCAATGGATTGCAGCGGCTGACCGGGGTTGGTGGTCACACGGAATTCAATGCGATCGGCACCTTCTGCTGTCAGCGAGTGCGCATCAAACGCAACATCAATGCAAAACACGCCATGCGGCATAGAGAGAGCATGCATGCTTTCGGTAATTAATTCGCCAAGTTCTTGCGCATATTTCACGCGCTGGTCATGCAACTGCTGCGCGGTAGCCAGCGCGAGCTGGTGGTGTTGTGTGACAGCCAGCGCCAGAGTTTCCTGAGAGTCGGCCTGATCGTCAAGCAACTGTTGTTCATCAAGCAGCGACTGGTGAAACTGAGGCAACTCTTCCGGGCTGATGTGATGTTTGCGCGCCAATGAGATCTGCCGTGAGATGCGCTGTTCCAGCTCGTACAAGCGGTTCGGATCGAGTTCTAAGCGGTCGCAGTAGTGGCGAAGCTCATCGCTGGCCTCGCTAATCTGAATGGCTGCTTCTTCGAGCATATCCAGCACGCCAGAGAGACGCTCATCCATGCCAGCCAGTTCGCCAAGCAGCTGACGTGCGGTATAGAGCTGGCTTTGCAGATTGGTATCTTCACCGTCTGCCAGCACATTCAGTGCATGCTGGCTGGTAGAAAGCAGTTGTCCGCTGTTGGCGAGGCGTTTGTACTCTTCGTCAATCTGCTCGAACTCGCCTGGCTGCGGGTTAAATTCATTCAGCTCTTTCAATTGATAGTGCAAAAGCTCTGCTCGGGCCGCGCGCTCCTGGCTTTGTTGTTGATGCTGAGCCAGTTCACGGCAGCTTTGATGCCAGGCGCGATAGCGTTCGGTCATTTGCAGAGTGAGTGCATACTCACCGGCGTAGCCGTCGAGCAGGTTCTTCTGCTGCTCTGGCTTAATAAGAAGCTGATGCGCGTGCTGACCGTGGATCTGAATGAGCAACTGACCCAGCTCGCGCAACTGGGAAAGCGGCACCGCTGTGCCGTTGATAAAACCGCGAGAGCGCCCGTCACTGCTGATCACGCGGCGAAGTAAACACTCACGACCATCTTCGAGCTGGTTCTCTTCCAGCCAGCGCTGGGCGGCAGGGGTATCTTTCAGTGCAAAGCGGGCGCACAGGTCGGCGCGCGGCGCACCGGCACGCACCATGTCGGCATCCGCACGACCACCCAGGCAGAGCCCGAGTGCGTCAATGGCAATGGATTTACCCGCCCCGGTTTCGCCGGTAATAGCCGTCATCCCGCTGTGAAAATCAATCTCAAGCTCACGGACGATAGCGAAATTACTGATGGTCAGTTGTGCCAACATGATTGCTTTCCTGTATGAAAAACCATAACTGTGTTTTCATACAGTATAAACTGGTTTTATATACAGTAAAGTGTTGTGCAATGATTTTCAGAACAATTTTTTCGACCAGCCTAGTTTTGAACTTAACGTATTGAAGTAGCTGTAATCTTTTGGGTGGATAAGATTGAGATGGTAATCGCAGCGGCGGATTAGCACATCTTCACCTTCCTGAATCGGTAGCGCGATTTGGCTATCGCAGCTCACCTCAAGATCGCTGCGGCGATGGGAAAAACGCAGGCGAATGGTACTGCTGCTATTAATCACCAGCGGGCGCGCTGACAAAGTATGCGGGAACATCGGCACCAGCGTGATGGCGTCCAGCGATGGCGTTAGAATTGGCCCGCCGGCGGAGAGCGAATAGGCGGTGGAACCGGTAGGCGTGGAGATAATCAGCCCGTCCGAACGCTGGGAAAAGGCGAAAACTTCGTCAATATAGACTTCAAATTCTATCATATGGGCAACTTTGCCCGGGTGCAGCACCACTTCGTTGATCGCGGTGCTAATGCGCTTCTGGCACTCTTGCTGGCAGACCTGGACTTCCAGCAGAAAACGTTTTTCAGCGATATAATGCCCCTCCAGCACATCAGCCAACTGTTGCTGCGCGTTGTCAGGATCGAGATCGGTGAGAAAGCCGAGGTTGCCACGGTTAATGCCAATAACCTTGATGTCATAGCGCGCCAGGGTGCGCGCCGCGCCCAGCATATTGCCATCGCCGCCGACAACCACCGCGAGATCCGCTTGCTGGCCGATTTCAGCCAGTGTGCCAGTTCTCACATTATTGAGCTGCAGTTCCTGGGCAATCTGTTGTTCGACAATGACGTCATAACCTTTGGCGCTTAACCAGCGATATAACATTTCATGTGTGGTCAGTGCGGTAGGGTGCCGTGGATGCCCGACAATACCAATACACTTGAAATGATGGGTCATTTTCTGGTGGTCCTTGTGGCGAATGAAATGATGACAATCTGTCACGCTCCCTTGAATCCCGGAAACGGATCCCCATAATAATGCAGGTTGGCGAAATGAATGCAAAAAAACGCGGAGAAATTCATGAGTAGTAAAGAACAGAAAACGCCTGACGGGCAAGCCCCGGAAGAAATTATCATGGAACAGCACGACGAAGTTGAGGCAGTTGTTGAGTCTGACGATTCTGCTGGGCAGGTGGATCCGCGCGATGAGAAAATTGCGAACCTTGAAGCGCAGTTAGCTGAAGCGGAAAGCCGCGAGCGCGAAACTGTTTTACGCATTAAAGCGGAAATGGAAAACCTGCGTCGCCGTACCGAACAGGATATCGAGAAAGCGCATAAGTTCGCGCTGGAGAAGTTCATTAATGAACTGTTGCCGGTAATCGATAGCCTGGATCGTGCGCTGGAAGTGGCGGACAAAGACAACGCCGAGATGGCACCGATGGTTGAAGGCATTGAGCTGACGCTGAAAAACATGCTGGATGTGGTGAAAAAATTCGGCGTGGAAGTGATTGCTGATACCGACGTTCCGCTGGATCCAAACGTGCATCAGGCGATTGCCATGGTGGAATCTGAAGAGATTGCCGCCGGTAAAGTGCTGGGCGTGATGCAAAAAGGTTACACCTTAAACGGCCGCACCATTCGCGCTGCGATGGTGACCGTTGCTAAAGCGAAGGCGTAACCTTTCCAGATAAAACCCTCTCCGCCCGGAGAGGGTTTTTTTTCGCTTATTCTGCGACGCTTTCCCGCAGCGCTTTGATTGGAATCACCTGCACCTGCTTAATCATATTGTCCTGCACATCGAGAATATCGATATCGTACTGTTCAATACGTACGCGCGTACCTACCGCCGGGATCTCTTCCAGCGCCTCCAGCAGCATGCCGTTAATGGTGCGGGCTTCGTCTTCCGGTAAGCGCCAGTTAAAGGCTTTATTCAGTTCGCGCACGTTGGCGCTGCCATCGATGATCACCGAGCCGTCATTTTGCGGCGTGGCTTCATCTGCCAGCGCAGGCGACATGGACGTGGTGAAATCACCGACAATCTCTTCCAGAATATCTTCGACTGTCACCAGTCCCTGAATATCGCCATATTCATTGACCACCAGGCCGACTTTCTTTTTATTACGCTGGAATTTCACCAGTTGCACACTCAGCGGCGTACCTTCCGGGACATAGTAGATTTCATCGGCGGCGCGCAGCATCACCTCTTTGGTGAACTCGTTTTTTTCCGTCATCAGCCGGTAGGCTTCGCGCACGCGCAGCATGCTGATGGCGTCATCCAGCGAATCGCGGTAGAGCACAATACGGCCATGCGGCGAGTGCGTGAGCTGACGAACAATGGCTTTCCAGTCGTCATTGATATCAATGCCGACGATTTCGTTGCGCGGCACCATGATGTCGTTAACGCTGACCTTTTCCAGATCGAGAATGGACAGCAACATGTCCTGGTTGCGGCGGGAGATTTGCGAGCGTGATTCATTCACGATGGTACGTAACTCATCTTTACTGAGTGCGCCGCTGACAACTACATCGGCTTTAATTCCGACCAGCCGCATCAGCACGCGGGTTACGCCATTGAGCAACCACACCAGCGGCAGCATAATCACTTGCAGCGGTACCAGCAGGAAACTACTGGGAAACGCCACTTTCTCCGGGTAGAGCGCAGCGATGGTTTTCGGCAACACTTCTGCGAACACCAGCACCACAAAGGTCAGTACGCCGGTGGCGATAGCGACGCCAGCATTTCCGTACAGACGCATGCCAACAATTGTACCAATTGCCGATGCCAGAATATTGACGAGGTTGTTGCCGATAAGCACCAGGCTTATCAGGCGGTCGGGTTTACGCAACAGCTTTTCTACGCGTTTTGCCGCGCGGTTGCCCTGCTTGGCTAAGTGGCGCAAGCGGTAGCGGTTGAGTGTCATCATTCCGGTTTCGGAACCGGAAAAATAGGCCGAAACCACGACCATGATGATTAGCGTAATAATCAGCGTCGTGGTGGAGATGTGTTCCAGGGGGAACTCCTTTCTGTTTAGCTCACGAACTGCTGCAGGATGCGGCTGCCAAAGTAGGCCAGCGTTAAAATCCCCGCGCCTGCAACGTTGAACCAGACGACCCTGCGGCCGCGCCAGCCCTCATGGTAATGGCCCCACAGCAGGACGATATAGACAAACCAGGCGATAATGGAGAGCACCGCTTTGTCGATATTTTCCATGCTGAACAGGTTCTGCATAAAGAACAGGCCGGTGCAGAGCGTCAGCGTCAGCAGCACTACGCCAACCTGAGTAATGTGGAACATTTTGCGCTCAATCACCATTAGCGGCGGCATTTCGTTGCTGAACGCCAGCCGTTTATTCTTCAATTGGTAATCAATCCAGGCCAGTTGCAGCGCGTACATGGCCGCAATGATCAGTGTGGCATAGGCGAAGAGCGACAGGCCAATATGCACCAGCATGCCAGGCGTGGCTTCCAGATGGGTGATGTACTCATTGGGCACAAAAACGGCGAAAGCGAGGTTGATTAACGCGAAAGTATAGACAATCGGCAACAGCAGCCAGCCGCGATTCTTCGATGCCACAATGGTCATCACTGTACAGATCATCAGGCTAACCAGCGAACCGACATTCAGCAGGCTCAGGTTTTGCCCGCCGTCATCCGGGAATAGGCGTTCTTTTAAGCCGAAACCGTGGCAAATAAGTGCGATTACCGCCGAAAGGATAGCCATTCTGCGCCAGCCGCTGTTTTTTTGTAACAGGCTGGGAACGATCAGCGCAATGCTGATTGAGTAGGCGACAAGAGCGATCAGGGCAAAAACGGGCATAGGATGTCGGCAGTTGACTGAAGAAGAAAGGAAAGCAGTATAACGTTAGGCGACGTTGGCTCCAACAGTTGCATCACATACAGGAGTAATGTCTTCATGTTATACTGCGAGAAATTTCTGTTATGCGTCGCGCTGGCGGCCATCGTATCACCTCAGGCGAGAGACAATGTTTGATAATTTAACCGATCGTTTGTCGCGCACCCTGCGCAATATCAGCGGCCGTGGACGCCTCACTGAAGACAACATCAAAGACACCCTGCGCGAAGTGCGTATGGCGCTGCTGGAAGCGGACGTTGCGCTGCCAGTGGTGCGTGATTTTATCAACCGCGTAAAAGAGAAAGCGGTTGGTCATGAAGTAAACAAGAGCCTGACGCCCGGTCAGGAGTTCGTCAAAATCGTGCGCAACGAACTGGTTGTTGCGATGGGCGAAGAGAATCAGAGCCTGAACCTCGCTGCGCAGCCGCCGGCGGTGGTGTTGATGGCGGGTCTGCAAGGTGCGGGTAAAACCACCAGCGTCGGTAAGCTTGGTAAATTCTTGCGCGAAAAGCACAAGAAGAAAGTGATGGTCGTTTCTGCCGACGTTTACCGTCCGGCGGCGATCAAACAGCTGGAGACGCTGGCACAGCAGGTTGAAGTCGATTTCTTCCCCTCTGACGCCGCGCAAAAGCCGGTGGATATCGTTAACGCCGCGCTGAAAGAAGCGAAGCTGAAATTCTACGACGTACTGCTGGTGGATACCGCCGGTCGTCTGCACGTCGACGAAGCGATGATGGATGAGATCAAACAGGTTCACGCGGCGATTAAGCCGGTGGAAACGCTGTTTGTCGTCGACGCCATGACCGGTCAGGATGCTGCAAATACCGCCAAAGCCTTTAATGAAGCGCTGCCGCTGACCGGCGTAGTGCTGACGAAAGTGGACGGTGATGCTCGCGGCGGTGCGGCGCTCTCTATTCGCCATATCACTGGCAAGCCGATTAAATTCCTCGGCGTTGGTGAGAAAACCGAAGCGCTGGAGCCGTTCCACCCGGATCGTATCGCTTCGCGTATTCTCGGCATGGGCGATGTGTTGTCGCTTATCGAAGATATCGAAAGCAAAGTTGACCGCGCGCAGGCTGAGAAGCTGGCGAATAAGCTGAAGAAGGGCGACGGCTTCGATCTGACCGACTTCCTTGAGCAATTGCGGCAGATGAAAAACATGGGCGGCATGGCGAGCCTGATGGGCAAGCTGCCGGGCATGGGGCAAATCCCGGATAACGTTAAAGCGCAAATGGACGACAAGGTGCTGGTGCGTATGGAGGCGATCATTAACTCCATGACGCTGAAAGAACGCGCCAACCCTGACATCATCAAAGGTTCACGCAAACGCCGTATCGCCGCCGGCTGCGGTATGCAGGTGCAGGATGTGAACCGTCTGCTCAAACAATTCGACGACATGCAACGCATGATGAAGAAGATGAAAAAGGGCGGAATGGCGAAGATGATGCGCGGCATGAAAGGGATGATGCCCCCTGGTTTCCCGGGTAGATAATATCGGCCTGGCTTATTGGCCATTTTGACGCCGGGGTGTGCTCGAAATGCTCACGTACTACGTGTACGCTCCGCTTTCTGCGCGCACGCCGACGCCAAACTGGCTGCAACGCCAACGGCCTCACTCCTCACAGTTTCGTAACTGTCGATTGCTTTTTAGCAAAAAATGAGTAAAATTTTCGGGCTTTTAATATGACACCGGGCTCCGTTCCTCGATGGGGCCTGGTGTTTTATTCACACAAGAGGATGTTATGGTAACTATTCGTTTAGCACGTCACGGCGCTAAAAAGCGTCCGTTCTACCAGGTTGTTGTTACTGACAGCCGCAATGCACGTAACGGTCGCTTCATTGAGCGCGTTGGCTTCTTCAACCCGATTGCTTCCGATAAAGAAGAAGGCACCCGCCTGGATCTGGATCGCATTCAGCACTGGGTTGGCCAGGGCGCTACCGTTTCCGATCGCGTTTCCGCGCTGATCAAAGAAGCACAGAAAGCAGCTTAATCTGTCACGGTGGTCATGATGAGCAAGCAACAAGCCGCACCGGTCCCTGTCGAGCCAATTGTTGTCGGTAAGCTGGGGTCTTCTTACGGAATTCGTGGTTGGCTCAGAGTGTTTTCCTCCACCGAAGACGCCGAAAGCATTTTTGACTATCAGCCCTGGTTTATCCAGAAGGCGGGTCAGTGGCAGAGCATTGAGCTGGAAAGCTGGCGCTACCACAGTCAGGACATCGTCATCAAACTGAAAGGTGTTGATGACAGAGATGCCGCGAATCTTCTGACCAATTGTGAAATTGTCGTCGATTCCGCGCAGTTGCCGGAACTGGAAGAGGGTGACTACTACTGGAAAGACCTGATGGGCTGCCAGGTGGTGACTACTGAAGGTTACAGCCTCGGTAAAGTCGTCGATATGATGGAAACCGGGTCGAATGACGTTCTCGTCATCAAGGCAAACCTGAAAGATGCATTTGGTATCAAGGAGCGGTTGGTTCCGTTCCTCGATGGGCAGGTTATCAAGAAAGTCGATCTCACTACTCAAACCATTGAAGTAGATTGGGATCCTGGTTTTTGAACCTCCGGATATACGGTAAAAGACGGCGCTATGTGGATTGGCATAATTAGCCTGTTTCCTGAAATGTTCCGCGCGATTACCGACTACGGGGTAACTGGCCGGGCAGTAAAAAATGGCCTGCTGAGCATCCAGAGCTGGAGTCCGCGTGATTTCGCTCACGACCGGCACCGTACCGTGGACGATCGTCCTTACGGCGGCGGACCGGGGATGTTAATGATGGTGAACCCGTTACGGGACGCCATTCATGCAGCAAAAGCCGCGGCGGGCGAAGGCGCCAAAGTGATTTATCTGTCGCCTCAGGGGCGCAAGCTTGATCAAGCGGGCGTCAGCGAACTGGCAACGAATCAGAAACTGATTCTGGTGTGTGGTCGCTACGAAGGGATAGATGAGCGCGTAATCCAAACCGAAATTGACGAAGAATGGTCTATTGGCGATTACGTTCTCAGCGGTGGTGAGTTACCAGCGATGACGCTGATTGACTCGGTTTCCCGGTTTATTCCGGGGGTACTGGGACACGAAGCTTCGGCAACGGAAGATTCTTTTGCCGATGGGTTGCTGGACTGCCCACACTATACTCGACCTGAAGTGTTAGAAGGGATGGAAGTACCGGCGGTGTTACTGTCGGGGAACCATGCTGAGATACGTCGCTGGCGTTTGAAGCAGTCGCTGGGCCGCACCTGGCTTAGAAGACCTGAACTTCTGGAAAACCTGGCTCTGACTGAAGAGCAAGCAAGGTTGCTGGCGGAGTTCCAACGTGAACATGCACAACAGCAACAGAAACATGATGGGTCGGTTTAAGAAACCACCCGAATATCAGTTTACCCAGGATAAGAGATTAAATTATGAGCAACATTATTAAGCAAATTGAACAAGAGCAGATGAAGCAGGACGTACCTTCCTTCCGTCCGGGTGATACCGTGGAAGTGAAAGTATGGGTTGTTGAAGGTTCCAAAAAACGTCTGCAGGCATTCGAGGGCGTGGTTATCGCTATTCGTAACCGCGGTCTGCACTCTGCATTCACTGTTCGTAAAATTTCCAACGGCGAAGGCGTTGAGCGTGTCTTCCAGACTCACTCTCCGGTAGTTGACAGCATCTCTGTCAAACGTCGTGGTGCCGTTCGTAAAGCTAAACTGTACTACCTGCGTGAGCGTACTGGTAAGTCTGCTCGTATCAAAGAGCGTCTTAACTAATAAAACGCACGCGCTACATCCAAAGCGTGTTGTGAAACAAGGGGTTGGCGTAATGCCAACCCC
>NZ_SJOP01000028.1 GCF_004331415.1 Kosakonia quasisacchari | reverse complement strand
TCTATAGACAACAAAAAGCCTCCACAATGGAGGCTTTTTTATTTCTACTCTTCACCCTTCTTCTGGCTCAGACCATATTCCCGCAATTTATTCGCAATCGCAGTGTGCGAAACGCCGAGCCGCTTCGCCAGTTTACGCGTGCTGGGATAGTTGCGATAAAGCTGGATGAGTACCGAGCGCTCGAAACGGCTGGTGATCTCATCCAGCGAACCCTCCATCGCATCTTCACCCACCGGCACCGTGGCTGCGTCATAATCCGGCAGTTGAATGTCCTGAGCGCGCAGTTCGTAGCCTTCCAGCTGCGTTAACGCACGGTAAATGGCATTTTTCAACTGGCGCACGTTACCCGGCCAGCCATAGCGGTTGAGCAACTGATGCACATCCTGCGACAGTTTTGGGCGAGGCACGCCCTGCTCGTCGGCAAAGCGGGCCACGAACAGCTCAGTGAGTGGCATAATATCCTGCGGACGATCGCGTAGCGGCGGTAAATTCAGCGTCAGCACATTCAGGCGATAGTAGAGGTCTTCCCGGAATAGCCCTTTTTGCACCAGTTCCACCAGGTTGCGCTGTGTTGCGCAGATTACTCGCACATCCACATGCACTTCGTGATCTTCGCCGACACGCCGAAAAGTACCATCGTTAAGAAAACGTAGCAGTTTCACCTGCATACGCGGTGACATTTCGCCAATCTCATCAAGTAGCACCGAGCCGCCGTTCGCTTGCTCGAAAAAGCCCTTTTTCCCTTCCGGCGCGTGGCCAAACAGCTCGCTTTCAACGGACTCTTCCGGGATGGACGCGCAATTGAGCGCCAGATAAGGTTTCGCCGCGCGTGGGCTGGCAAGATGGCAAGCATGCGCCAGCAAATCTTTACCGGTGCCGGTATCACCGATTATCAGCAACGGTGCGGTAAGCATGGCCAGTTTCCGCGCCTGCTCCACCACCTGCCGCATCTTCTGGCTTACGGCCACGATCTGACTGAACGCGCTGAGATCTTGTTGGCTCAGATTTTGTAACTGGCGTCCCATCCGAATTGTCGAACGCAGCATCACCACCGCACCGGTCAGCACCGGTTCGCCGGTTTCGCCTTCCAGGTGCACAGGCGTAATCTCCATCAGGAAATTTTGCCCGGCAATAACGACATGCTCACTATGGGAGTTTTGCGGGTTACCTTCGAGCCAGCGCTGAAAATTAAATCCCGAAATGAGCTGTACAGCGTTGTGGTTACGGATTTTGTCGGCATCCAGAGCGAAAAGCTGGCAACTGGCTGGGTTCGCCAGTTCCACTTTGCTTTTCATATCCAGCGATAATACCGGTTCTGGTAGCGCTTCCAGCAGCGCGCTCATCGCGCGGTGTTCTCGTTCAGATGGCATCCACAGCACGGTACGAACATCAGTGACACCGGCGATACGGCGGATTTCAGCCATCAGGCTACTGAAGGTGTTAAATTCGAGCGCGGCAAAATTAAGGTAGATTCGCCCGACAGGGTCAATCTCTATCCCGCGTAAATCGATACCACGCAGCACCAGTAGATCCAGTAATTCGCGAGTCAGACCAAGCCGGTCTTCACAAAAAACTTCAAGACGCATGAGAGTTCGTCCTTATTCATTCACGTAATGAAAGGATGATAAGCCACTTCGCGGCTTGCAGGAAGATACCTGTCAACAAATATTGACAGTTTGCGGAGAAAAGCGGCACTGCGGCGTAAAGGTAAGCGCGCAGCGCCGCTTTTTTAGTCGGCCGAGCGTTTTTGTAACGTCTCCTTTAACTGGCTAATCAACTGTCGGCGGAAATCACCAAGGCGGGGTTTATCATCATCGAGCCACGGCAGCGGACGGCACAGCTCCATCGCTTTAATACCCAGGCGCGCCGTCAACAACCCGGCGCCAATCCCCTGCGCTGCACGTGCCGAAAGCCGGGCCGCCAAATCCTGCGATACCCAGTCCATGCCAATTTCACGCACCAGTTCGCTGGCACCCGCGAAGGCGATGTTTAACAGCACCAGGCGGAACAAACGCAGGCGGCTGTAGTAACCGAGTTCGATGCCATACAGCGTGGCGATACGGTTAATCAGCCGCAAATTGCGCCAGGCGATAAAAGCCATATCGACCATCGCTAGCGGGCTGACGGCGATCATCAGCGCGGATTCAGCCGCTGAACGGCTGATTTCACGCCGTGCCTGGGCATCCAGCACGGGCTGAACCAAATGCGCATAGAGACTGACGATTTCACGATCGTTGTGCGTTTCGTGGATTGCGGCATACCAGCGCTGTAGCACCGGATGCGCTTGATCGATTCCTGCTTGCCGCGCCAGTTTTTCGCAAAAAGCCCGCCCTTTCCCGATTGCATGGCTGTGCAATAAATCACGCGCTTCATCGCGTTCTTGCGCGCGTTGGCGCAAACGCCAAAGCCGTCGCCACTCGCTGGCAACCGAACCGACACCTGCGCCAACAATCAGCGCACCGGCGGCACAGCCGCCCAGCGCAACCCAGTCCTGCGTATGCCAGGCGTTCATTGCCCACTGCACACCCTGACCGACCACGCTTACGCCAAACAACGTCAACCCGGCAGTGACCATTTTGCGCCACAGGCTGCGTTTTGACCGCAGCGCGGCTTCGACTACCGCCTCGGCTTGCCCCTCTTCCGGCAGTTCATCAACCAGGGCGGGAGCAAAGTTTTCCGCTTGCTTATCATTAAAAGTCTGCGCACGCTTAAACTGCGCACTGCTTTCCGCTTCCAGCGGGCCTGCGAAATCGATTCTCGGTTTTAGCGGCTCGGTCATCGCAATTTATCTCCAATCAAAAACTCCAGCGCCGCATCCAGGCGGATATGCGGCAACAGGGTATCCACATCCATCACTGGTGGGCGAAACGCCTCAAAATTAAACCCTTGCTTGTCCCAGAATGCCTGCCCTGGCAGCCGTGCAGGCACTTCACCGGGGTAGAAAGTCAGCGGAGCGCCATCCCTCAGACGATGCCCACGCAGCGCCGGGATCTTCTCGCCATTTACATCGATGATGCCGCTTTGCGTCGCCTGCACTGACGCCAGCCCAAGGCAATCCATGCTAATCCCTTCAAACGCCGCATTTTGCCAGGCGTCCTGGATCAGCTGCTGCAGCAGCGACACCATATTGGCGTGCTGATCGACTGTAATATGATCGGCTTTGGTCGCGGCAAATAAGAGTTTGTCGATAACCGGCGCAAACAGGCGGCGAAACAGCGTGCGCTGCCCGTAGTGGAAACTTTGCATCAGTTGCGTGAGCGCCAGACGCATATCATTAAAGGCCTGCGGCCCGTTGTTCAGCGGTTGCAGGCAATCGACCAGCACAATCTGGCGATCAAACTTAAGGAAATGGTGTTTATAGAAACCTTTGACGACATGCTCGCAATAATAGTTGTAACGTTCACGCAGCATCCCGGCATTGGTGTGCTTAGCCGCCTGCGCCAGTTTCACTTCCCCGGTGCCATCAACATCTGGCCACGGGACGAATTGCAGCGCTGGCGCGCCGGCCATATCACCAGGCAGAACAAAACGGCCTGGCTGAATAAAGTGCAGACCTTCGCGTTTGCACTGATGTAAATAGTCCGTCCACGCCGCTGCAATTTCTGCCAGCCGGTTTTCATCCGCGGGTGCCAGCGGGTCAAGCCCTGCGCAAAGAGCGCGCCATTGTGCCGACCACGCCTGACGCTGCCCTTGCAACAAGCCGGTCATTTGCCGCGACCAGCTCAGGTAATCCTGCGCCAACATAGGCAAGTCCAGCAGCCATTCGCCGGGATAATCGACAATTTCCAGATAAAGAGTGGAGGTTTCTTTGAAATGGCGCAGCAGTGAATCGTTAGAGCGAAAGCGCAGCGCAAGGCGGATTTCACTGACGCCGCGCGTCGGCGTCGGCCAGACCGGCGGCGTTCCATATAACTGCGCCAGCCCTTCATCGTAGGTAAAGCGGGGAATACCAAAATCACGCTGCGGCACGCGTTTTACACCAAGCAGCCGCTCTTCGCGCACTGCACTCAGCAGCGGCAAGCGCGAGCCAGCGTGAAGGTTCAGTAATTGATTAACCAGTGCGGTGATAAAAGCGGTTTTGCCACTGCGGCTCAGGCCGGTCACCGCCAGACGCAAATGCCTGTCCATTCCGCGGTTAACCAGCGCATTCAATTCGTTACGAAATCGATCCATCGCCATTGCATTTCGCCTTAAAGCTATAGCCGTAATTCCTTATTTTATCTCGTTTTCGGTCATGAAGCGGCGAGAAAATTTATTCGCAGCTCGTTTCAATAACGGCTCCAGCGCGAACGCCAGAAGCAGCTTAACTGGGCGTCGGGCGACGGATTTCACCGCCCAGCCCGCAACACCTGCCGGACCGAAGCGCAGCGCGCTCAGTAACGCCAGCTTACCGACAATCTGCAAACCGGGTTTTACTTTATGGTGAACCTGTTGCCAGCGTTGATTCATATCTTCACTCCTACAACTGACGGAAACGGCTGCGCAGCGAAAATGTGTCTGAGGTGACATAGCGTTCCATCTGGCGCAAACGGGTTTCTCCCGCAGCGAGCTGTGCGTCTACCGCGTCCAGTAATTCGCTGCTGCTCGGTACATTTTCACTCTCGGCATAATTTTCCGGCAGCGGATCCAGCACAAAAAACAGCACGATGTACGCCGCCACGACAAAGAAAAACAGCCCGAAAAACATTGCCAGAATGGCAAGAATACGCACGACTTTGACGCGAATATCCAGATACTGTGCGATGCCCGCACAGACACCACCGATTTTTCCGCGCTGGGGGATGCGCCATAACTTTTTATTCAGATCGAGGGTAGCCATTAGCGGTCTCTCCAGTTCGGGTGCTCAGCATCAAGAATATCTTCCAGCGCCTGAATACGTTCGCGCATCCTCGTGGCCTCTTCGGAAAGCTGGAGTAAGCGCTGCTGCTCATTCTGGTTAAGTTCGCCGCGTGAAGTGCGATTGTTGTAATGCAGCCATAGCCAGACCGGCAACACAAACAGGATGAAAAGAGTCAGGGGTATAGCCAGAAACAGCGTGCTCATGTGTACTCCTTACAGCGGATGAGGAGCGGCATCTTCTGATGCCGCCGTTATTATTATTCGTTGTCTTGTTTCATTTTGGCTTTCAACTGCGCCAGTTGCTCGCTGATTTCGTCATCGGCGCGCAGTTCCGCAAATTGTTGGTCCAGCGATTTCTGTTTACCAAAACCGTGACTTTCCGCTTCGGCTTCCATTTGGTCGATGCGGCGCTCAAAGGAATCAAAGCGCGCCATCGCTTCATCCAGCTTGCCGCTGTCCAACTGACGACGAACATCACGCGATGAACTGGCCGCCTGGTGGCGTAACGTTAACGCCTGCTGGCGGGCACGGGTTTCGCTGAGTTTATTTTCCAACTCGCCGATCTCTTTTTTCATCCGCGTCAGACTTTCATCCACCAGCGTCACTTCCTGCTCAAGTGTTTCAATAAGCGCAGTCAGTTTTTGCTTTTCAATCAGCGCGGCACGCGCCAGATCATCTTTATCTTTACGCAGCGCCAGTTCGGCTTTTTCCTGCCACTCGGCCTGTTGCGCGTTTGCTTGTTCAATGCGACGTGTCAGCTGTTTTTTCTCCGCCAACGCACGCGCTGAAGTCGAACGCACCTCTACCAGCGTATCTTCCATCTCCTGGATCATCAGACGCACCAGCTTTTGCGGATCTTCGGCTTTTTCCAGCAGTGAATTGATGTTGGCGTTCACGATGTCGGCAAAACGAGAAAAAATACCCATAATCTGTTCCTCTTGATTTCTGTAATCGGGCTCGGCCCTGCTGCTGAGCTATTACAAACTCCGTGCCAACTTTTTATCTCATTGAATATAAAGAAGATGAATAGTTTTACCGCAACGATAACTTAAGCTAGAGTAGTTAATATCACCAACTAGTGGCGAATTTCATCATGTCGGAACAAAAGGATAACTTGCTCGGCGAGGCCAATAGCTTTATCGAGGTGCTGGAACAGGTTTCGCGCCTTGCGCCTATCGATAAGCCGGTGCTGATCATCGGCGAACGCGGTACCGGTAAAGAGCTGATAGCAAACCGTTTGCACTTTCTCTCTTCGCGCTGGCAAGGGCCGTTCATCTCGCTCAACTGCGCGGCGCTGAATGAAAACCTGCTTGATACCGAACTTTTCGGCCATGAAGCCGGCGCGTTTACTGGCGCACAGAAACGCCATCCGGGCCGGTTTGAACGTGCCGATGGCGGAACGCTGTTTCTGGACGAACTGGCGACCGCACCAATGCTGGTACAGGAAAAGTTGCTGCGGGTGATTGAATACGGCGAACTGGAGCGCGTCGGCGGAAGCCAGCCGTTACAGGTCAATGTACGGCTGGTTTGCGCCACTAACGCCGATCTACCGCAAATGGTACAGGACGGGACCTTTCGCGCGGATTTGCTCGACCGGCTGGCCTTTGATGTCGTGCTGCTTCCGCCGCTACGGCAACGCCAGAGCGATATCATGTTGATGGCGGATCATTTCGCTATCCAGATGTGTCGGGAACTGAAGTTACCGCTCTTCCCCGGCTTTACCGATCGCGCGCGCGACGTGCTGATGGGTTATTCATGGCCAGGTAATATCCGCGAACTCAAAAACGTGGTGGAGCGCTCGGTTTACCGCCACGGCAGCATCGATACGCCGCTTGATGACATCATCCTTGATCCTTTCAACCGTGACATCACCACTCCACCACAAACAGGGCGGGAAGCAACAGAGCAGCCAGCCTTGCCGCTGGATTTACGCAAATTCCAGTTCGATCAAGAAAAAACACTGCTGCAAACCAGCCTGCAACAGGCGAAATTTAACCAAAAACGCGCAGCCGAATTACTCGGGCTCACTTACCACCAACTGCGCGCGCTGCTGAAAAAGCACCAAATCAGCTGAAATCGCCGACAATAACAGCAGTCGTCAGCAGACATTTGTACGAAGCCATGGCAAGTGCGATACACTTTGCACATGAATTTAAAATCGTTGAAAAAATCATGCGTCTGGTTTTCTCTTCCCTGCTATTGACCGCAAGCCTGGCGACGGGTTTTGCGCAAGCGGCGACACCGCTTTCTGAGCAAGCGGATATTCGCGACAGCGGCTTTGTCTATTGTGTCAATGGCCAGGTCGATACCTTTAACCCGCAAAAAGTCAGCAGCGGCCTGATTGTCGATACGCTGGCAGCGCAGCTTTATGATCGCTTGCTGGATGTCGATCCTTATACCTACCGGCTGGTTCCGGAGCTGGCGGAAAGCTGGGAGGTGCTCGATAACGGCGCGACCTACCGCTTTCGCCTGCGCGACGGCGTGGCGTTCCAAAAGACAGCCTGGTTTACGCCGCACCGCGCGCTGAACGCCGATGATGTGGTCTTCACCTTCCAGCGCATCTTCTCGCGCAATCATCCGTGGCATAACATCAACGGCGGTAACTTCCCCTATTTCGAAAGCTTGCAGTTTGCCGATTCTGTCGACAGCGTACGTAAGCTGGATAACCGCACGGTTGAATTTCGCCTGAAAAAACCGGATGCCTCATTTTTATGGCATCTGGCGACACACTATGCTTCGGTGATGTCGGCGGAATATGCCGCCCAGCTTGAGAAAAGTGATCATCAGGAGTTGCTTGACCGACAGCCGGTTGGCACCGGGCCTTATCAACTGGATGAATACCGTGCCGGTCAATATATTCGGTTACAACGTCACGAAAAATTCTGGCGCGGTACGCCATTGATGCAACAAGTGGTGGTTGATCTCGGCTCCGGCGGCACCGGGCGCTTATCTAAGCTGTTAACCGGTGAGTGCGATGTGCTGGCCTGGCCTGCCGCCAGCCAGTTGACGATTTTGCGTGATGACCCGCGTTTGCGGCTCACGCTGCGTCCGGGCATGAACATTGCCTATCTGGCGTTTAATACCAACAAGCCACCGCTGAATAATCCAGAAGTGCGCCATGCGCTGGCGCTGGCCATTAATAACCAGCGCCTGATGCAGTCGATTTACTACGGAACCGCTGAAACCGCCGCCTCAATACTGCCGCGTGCATCCTGGGCTTATGACAACGAAGCGAAGATCACTGAATACGATCCCGTGCAAGCCCGTGAGCGCCTGAAAGCGCTGGGGCTGGAAAATCTGACGCTGCAATTGTGGGTGCCGACCAGTTCACAGGCATGGAACCCAAGCCCGTTGAAAACCGCTGAACTCATTCAGGCAGATATGGCGCAGGTGGGCGTTAAAGTGGTGATCGTCCCGGTTGAAGGCCGTTTCCAGGAAGCACGGCTGATGGATATGAATCACGATTTAACGCTTGCGGGCTGGGCAACTGACAGTAACGACCCGGACAGTTTCTTCCGCCCGATGCTCAGCTGTGCGGCAATTAACTCGCAGACTAATTTCGCGCACTGGTGCAACCGTGAGTTCGACGAGGTGTTACAAAAAGCGCTCGCATCACAGCAGCTTGCCGCCCGCATTGATGATTATGACGAGGCTCAGCAGATACTGGCGCGCGAATTGCCAGTGCTGCCGCTGGCATCTTCCCTGCGTTTGCAGGCGTATCGCTATGATATTAAAGGCCTGGTGCTGAGCCCATTTGGTAGCGCCTCCTTTGCCGGTGTTTCGCGGGAAAAACAAGGGGTTTCGCCACCATGATTATCTTTACCCTGCGCCGCCTGTTATTGCTGCTGGTCACGCTTTTCTTACTGACTTTCGTTGGCTTTAGCCTGAGCTATTTTACGCCCCACGCCCCGCTACAGGGTGCTTCGCTGTGGAATGCATGGGTGTTCTGGTTTAACGGTTTGCTGCACTGGGATTTTGGCGTTTCCAGCATTAACGGTCAGCTGATTTCAGAACAACTCAAAGAGGTGTTTCCGGCCACTATGGAGCTGTGCCTGCTGGCGTTTGGCTCCGCATTGTTAGTGGGTATCCCGGTCGGCATGCTGGCCGGTGTGATGCGCGGCAAGTGGCAGGATAAAATGGTCAGTACCTTCGCGCTGCTGGGCTTCTCAATCCCGGTGTTCTGGCTGGCGTTGCTCTTGACCCTGTTTTTCTCGCTAAATTTAGGCTGGCTGCCTGTATCGGGTCGTTTTGACCTGCTTTACGAAGTCAAAACGGTAACCGGATTTTCGCTAATCGATGCCTGGCTCTCCGATTCGCCATGGCGCGAAGAGATGATTATCAGCGCCTTACGTCATGTCGTGTTGCCAGTATTGACGTTGGCAGTCGCGCCGACCACAGAAGTTATCCGCCTGATGCGCATCAGCACCATCGACGTGTTCGATAAAAACTACATCAAAGCGGCGGCGACGCGCGGCCTTTCGCGGCTGACTATCTTGCGTCGCCATGTTTTGCATAACGCTCTGCCGCCGGTGATCCCGCGCCTGGGGCTGCAATTTTCTACCATGCTGACACTGGCGATGATCACTGAAATGGTATTCAGTTGGCCTGGGCTGGGGCGCTGGTTGATTAACGCGATTCGCCAGCAGGACTACGCGGCGATTTCCGCTGGCGTCATGGTGATAGGCTCACTGGTTATTATTGTGAACGTGCTTTCCGATATTCTCGGCGCACTGGCTAATCCGTTGAAACATAAGGAATGGTATGCCTTACGATAGCGTCTACAGCGAAAAACGCCCGCCTGGCGCGCTGCGAACCGCGTGGCGCAAATTTTATGGCGATACGACCGCGATGATTGGCCTGTATGGCTGCGGCGCGTTGCTGCTGCTGTGTATTTTCGGCCACTGGTTTGCCCCCTACGGTATTGACCAGCAATTCCTCGGTTATCAACTGCTGCCGCCCTCCTGGTCGCGCTATGGCGATGTTTCGTTTTTCCTTGGTACGGATGATCTGGGGCGTGATGTCTTAAGCCGTTTGCTGAGCGGTGCAGCGCCAACGGTGGGCGGGGCATTTGTCGTTACGCTGGCAGCAACGCTTTGTGGGCTGGCGCTTGGCGTTTTCGCCGGTTCCACCCACGGCCTGCGCTCGGCGGTGCTAAACCATATTCTCGATACACTGCTGTCGCTACCGACGCTGCTGCTGGCGATTATTGTTGTGGCGTTCGCTGGCCCGCATCTCTCCCACGCAATGTTTGCCGTGTGGCTGGCGTTGCTGCCGCGCATGGTACGTTCGGTTTACAGCATGGTGCATGACGAGCTGGAAAAAGAGTATGTCGTCGCCGCGCGACTCGATGGCGCCTCAACCATCAATATTTTGTGGTTTGCCGTACTGCCAAACATTACCGCGGGCCTGGTGACAGAAATTACCCGCGCGCTATCGATGGCGATTCTCGATATCGCCGCACTCGGTTTTCTCGACCTGGGCGCGCAACTCCCGTCTCCTGAATGGGGTGCTATGCTTGGTGACGCGCTGGAACTGATTTATGTTGCGCCGTGGACGGTGATGCTGCCGGGCGCGGCAATTATGGTGAGCGTGTTGCTGGTTAATATTCTTGGCGACGGAATTCGCCGCGCGATCATGGCGGGGGTGGAATAATGCCGCTTCTTGATATTCGTAATCTCACCATTGAAGTGAAAACGGGCGAGGACTGGGTAAAAGCAGTTGATCGCGTCAGCCTGACGCTGGCAGAAGGTGAAATTCGCGGGTTGGTTGGCGAGTCTGGTTCCGGCAAGAGCCTGATTGCTAAAGCGATTTGCGGCGTGACCAAAGACAACTGGCGCGTCACCGCAGACCGTATGCGCTTTGATGATATCGATCTGCTGCGGCTCTCCGCGCGCGAACGCCGCAAGCTGCTGGGCCACAACGTATCGATGATCTTTCAGGAACCGCAATCCTGTCTTGATCCGTCCGAGCGAGTCGGCAAACAGCTGATGCAGAATATCCCCGGCTGGACGTGGAAAGGCAGCTTGTGGCAACGTTTTGGCTGGCGAAAACGTCGCGCCATTGAGTTGCTGCACCGTGTTGGCATTAAAGATCATAAAGATGCAATGCGTAGCTTCCCTTATGAGCTGACCGAAGGTGAATGCCAGAAAGTGATGATTGCTATCGCGCTGGCTAACCAACCGCGTCTGCTGATTGCCGATGAGCCGACGAACGCGATGGAGCCAACTACCCAGGCGCAAATTTTCCGCCTGCTCGACAGGCTCAATCAGAACAACAACACGACCATTATGTTGATCAGCCATGATTTGCAGATGCTGAGCAAATGGGCCGATCGCATCAACGTGATGTATTGCGGCCAGACCGTGGAGACCGCACCCAGCGAAGAGCTGATCGCCACGCCGCATCATCCCTATACGCAGGCATTGATTCGCGCGATCCCGGACTTTGGCAGTGCAATGCCGCATAAAAGCCGCCTGAATACCATGCCTGGTGCGATTCCGCTACTGGAGCATCTGCCGATTGGCTGCCGCCTGGGGCCGCGTTGCCCTTACGCCCAGCGTAAATGTGTGGAAAGGCCGCGGTTAGCCGGTGCAAGAAATCATCTCTTCGCCTGCCATTTCCCGCTGAATATGGAGAGTGAGTGAGATGGTCGAAACCTTGCTTGAAGTGCGCAATCTGAGCAAAACCTTCCGTTATCGCACCGGTTGGTTCCGCCGCCAAACAGTTGAAGCGGTTAAACCGCTAAGTTTTACCCTGCGGGAAAAACAGACGCTGGCGATTATTGGTGAGAACGGTTCCGGTAAATCGACGCTGGCAAAAATGCTGGCCGGAATGGTCGAGCCCTCTTCCGGCGAACTGGTGATTGACGATAAACCGTTGCATTACGGTGATTACACTTTTCGCAGCCAGCACATTCGCATGATTTTCCAGGATCCGACCACCTCGCTGAACCCACGCCAGCGACTGTCGCAAATTCTCGATTTCCCGTTACGCCTGAACACGGATCTTGAGCCGGAAGTTCGCCAGAAGCGCATCCTTGAGACGCTGCGCATGGTCGGTCTGTTGCCGGATCATGTCAGTTATTACCCCTATATGCTTGCTCCGGGGCAAAAACAACGTTTGGGGCTGGCGCGAGCGCTGATCTTGCGTCCGAAGGTGATTATTGCTGATGAAGCCCTGGCATCACTGGATATGTCGATGCGTTCGCAGTTAATTAACCTGATGCTGGAATTACAGGAAAAACAGGGTATCTCTTATATTTATGTCACCCAGCACATCGGCATGATGAAACATATCAGCGATCAGGTTTTGGTTATGCATCAGGGTGAAGTCGTTGAACGTGGCAGCACCGCCGATGTGCTCGCCTCACCGCTGCATGATTTAACAAAACGTTTAATTGCCGGGCATTTTGGCGAAGCTTTAACAGCCGATGCGTGGCGACAAGACCGCTGATTCAATAGTTTCAGTGGTCGGATTAACTCATTCGGCGACTCATGATAGAATCGCCGCGTTTTAACGACGATCGCCCCAAAATGATGGCGCTCGCCACAACAATGAATATAAGGATTAGAGCTATGGGTTTTCTTTCCGGTAAGCGCATTCTGGTAACTGGCGTCGCCAGCAAACTGTCCATCGCATACGGCATCGCGCAGGCTATGCACCGCGAAGGCGCTGAACTGGCATTCACCTACCAGAACGACAAGCTGAAAGGCCGCGTTGAAGAGTTTGCCGCCCAGCTGGGTTCCAGCATCGTTCTGGAATGTGATGTCGCTAAAGATGAAAGCATCGACGCCCTGTTCACCGACCTGGCAAAAACCTGGCCGAAGTTTGACGGTTTCGTTCACTCCATCGGTTTCGCACCGGGCGATCAGCTGGATGGCGACTACGTGAATGCTGTAACCCGCGAAGGCTTTAAAATCGCTCACGACATCAGCTCCTACAGCTTTGTAGCGCTGGCGAAAGCCTGCCGCGAAATGCTGAACCCGGGCTCTGCGCTGCTGACCCTCTCCTATCTGGGCGCTGAACGTGCGATTCCGAACTACAACGTCATGGGTCTGGCAAAAGCATCTCTGGAAGCAAACGTCCGCTATATGGCGAACGCGATGGGTCCGGAAGGCGTGCGTGTTAACGGTATCTCCGCAGGCCCGATCCGTACACTGGCTGCCTCTGGTATTAAAGATTTCCGTAAAATGCTGGCACATTGCGAAGCGGTTACCCCGATTCGCCGTACTGTGACCATTGAGGACGTGGGTAACTCCGCCGCGTTCCTGTGCTCCGATCTCTCTGCCGGTATCTCCGGCGAAGTGGTTCATGTGGACGGCGGTTTCAATATCGCCGCCATGAACGAGCTGGAAATTAAATAATCCGCACCGCCCCTTCTCCTGAAGGGGCGTTTTTTTGATATGCCATTCTGATATTTATTATCACCTAACAATCTTTCATCCCTCTCCTCCATTACGCCAGGATTAAGCAGCAAAAAAGATCCGGCGACAATGACATGCCGTCGTATCCGGATCGCCACTTTCAGACCAAGGAACGACCATGGAACAACGCCGGATTGAAGGCAAAAGCCACTGGTATCATGAGACTCAGTCGAGTGCCAGCCGGGCACATGTACTACCGTTGGTTCCCGAAGCGGCCACAGTAAACGACCCTTTTCTGCTCGACCTCGCTCTTCCGGAGAAACAGAAAACCGACCTTGAAGGCATTGTTTCGCCCGCTCGAAAACTCTATGCCCTGCTATTTCCGCCGCGCGTAAGCATCAGCCGTTTACGCACGTTCAGTGCCTATGACCGACTCAGTACAGCCCTTACAGCGGCACAAGTTTTCGGCGTTCAACGGTTATGTAATCACTACGCCGCGCGGCTGGCACCGTTATCCGGCCCGGACTCGTCACGGGAGAGTAATTACCGGCTGGCGCAAATAACCCAACATGCGCGGCAGCTTGCCGCGTCTCCCTCGGTTATTGACGCACGTGCGCGACAACAGTTAGAAGACGTGGGTCTGACGCTGTATGACCTGGTGATCATCAATCAGATTATCGGTTTTGTTGCTTTTCAGGCCCGCGTGGTCGCCGTCCTGCAAGCGTCACTCGGCCAACCGGTGCGGTTCGTACCCGGTATAGAACCCCAGCAAGAAGCGGACGCTGCACTTTTTAGTGATACCACTACTGAATGGCAGACCGGCATCGATATTGTCGATTTGCGTATTGCTAATGCATCGCAAATGGAGTCACTCGCGCGCTGGCAGCCGCTGCCGGAATTACGCCTGCTTGCCCCCTTGTTGGCACATGAGCATCTGCTGCTTAATGAGCTGGGCGAGATTAGCGAACAGGTGGCGAAAATTAGCCCCAACAAACAGCTGAGCTGGCTGGTGGCGGCCTACACGGCACGCATCAACGGCAGCACAATCTGCTTTACCCAGCATGTGCAACGTGGCAGCAACGATGAATTACTGGCGCAGGCGCTGCGCGCAGGCAGTCGCGAGCTCAATCGTGTTCTTGCAGGCAAAAACAAAGAGAGCGCGCTGGTGCAAGCCGTGCAGATGCTAACCTGCGCGCCAGACAGGTTTAGCCCTGCGCAATTTTTACAGCTTGAGGAACAAGGCTACAGCCGCCAGGCGGCAATGAGCTTACTGGTCGCGTGTGCGCTGAACGGCTGGTTAAACCGACTGCATATCGCCCTCGGGCAAAGCGTCTAGCGACATGTTGGTATAGCGCAGCGCCGGTATTCTTGCCGCCGATTGCACAGCACGATTTTGCTGAAACAGCGCTTGCCGCAACAGGAAGAATCGCGTAAAACTGTCAGCCGCTCTTTTAGCCACGAAAATACATAACTATGCTCCAGGACAACCCGCTGCTAGCGCAGCTTAAACAGCAACTTCATTCCCAAACTCCGCGTGCGGAAGGTGTTGTAAAAGGCACTGAAAAAGGCTTTGGATTTCTGGAAGTCGACGCGCAAAAAAGCTACTTCATTCCGCCGCCGCAGATGAAGAAAGTGATGCACGGCGACAAAATTATTGCCGTCATCCACAGCGACAAAGACCGTGAAAGCGCGGAGCCTGAAGAGCTGGTCGAGCCGTTCTTGACCCGTTTTGTTGGCAAAGTGCAAAAGAAAGATGATCGTCTCTCTATTGTGCCGGATCATCCATTGCTAAAAGATGCTATCCCCTGCCGCGCCGCCCGTGGCGTTGAGCATGATTTCAAAGAAGGCGACTGGGCCGTCGCTGAAATGCGTCGCCATCCGCTGAAAGGCGATCGCGGCTTCTACGCTGAACTGACGCAGTTTATTACCTTCGCCGAAGACCATTTTGTGCCGTGGTGGGTCACCCTGGCGCGCCACAATCTGGAAAAAGAAGCGCCAAATGGCGTGGCGACCGAGATGCTGGATGACGGCCTGCAGCGTGTGGATTTGACCGCGCTGGATTTTGTCACCATCGATAGCGCCAGCACCGAAGATATGGACGATGCGCTGTATGTTGCAGAGACCGCCGACGGCGAACTGCAACTGACCGTGGCGATTGCCGACCCTACAGCCTGGATTGCCGAAGGCAGCAAGCTCGACGCCGCAGCGAAGATCCGCGCCTTCACCAACTATCTGCCCGGTTTCAATATCCCGATGCTGCCGCGTGAGTTGTCTGACGATCTTTGCTCCCTGCGCGCGAACGAAGTGCGTCCGGCGCTGGTTTGCCGCATGACGTTGGATGCAGACGGCGCTATCAAAGACAATATCGAGTTTTTCGCCGCAACCATCGAATCGAAAACCAAACTGGCTTACGACGACGTGTCAGACTGGCTGGAAAATACCGGCAGCTGGCAGCCGACAAGCGATGCTATCGCGGCGCAGATCCGCCTGCTGCAACGTGTTAGCCAGCTGCGCGCCCAATGGCGTCAGAACCACGCGCTGGTATTTAAAGACCGTCCAGATTACCGCTTTGTGCTTGGCGAGAAAGGCGAAGTGCTGGATATCGTCGCCGAGCCACGTCGCGTTGCTAACCGCATCGTTGAAGAGTCGATGATTGCCGCCAATATCTGCGCTGCACGCGTACTGCGCGACAAGCTCGGCTTTGGCATTTATAACGTGCATCTCGGTTTTGACCCGGCTAACAGCGAACAACTGGCTGCGATGCTGAAAACGCACGGTATGCATGTTGATGCTGAAGAAGTACTGACGCTGGAAGGTTTCTGTAAATTGCGCCGCGAGTTGGACGCACAGCCTTCAGGCTTCCTGGATAGCCGCATTCGTCGCTTCCAGTCCTTCGCGGAAATCCGCGTTGAACCCGGCCCGCATTTTGGTCTTGGCCTGGAAGCGTACGCGACCTGGACCTCGCCTATTCGTAAGTATGGCGACATGATCAACCATCGCCTGCTGAAAGCGATTATCAAAGGCGAAACGCCGAAACGCCCGCAGGACGATGCCACGGTGCAAATGTCTGAGCGCCGTCGCCTGAACCGCATGGCGGAACGCGATGTCGGCGATTGGCTCTACGCCCGCTTCCTGCAAAACAAAGCCGGTACCGATATCCGTTTTGCAGCAGAAATTATTGATGTTAGCCGCGGCGGTATGCGCGTACGTCTGGTGGATAATGGTGCTGTTGCTTTTATTCCGGCTCCGTTTATTCATGCTGTGCGCGACGAACTGGTGTGCAGTCAAGAAAATGGCACCGTACAAATTAAAGGCGAAACTGTATTTAAAGTGACTGACGTTATTGATGTCACCATTGCGGAAGTTCGTATGGAAACCCGCAGCGTTATTGCCCGCCCGGTGCTGTAACGTTTTTTAATTTTGGCGCTTTCCAGCATTGGAAAGCGCCAAATTGCTGTTGCGATACCACGCGCATTTTTTTCTGAATTCTTCCCACAATCCTGCAAAAGCGACCACAATAAAACCTTAGTCAACTGTTTGTTTACTGCGGGTTTATGCCATTTATTACACGTCTTTTATTCAATACCAGGACAAGTTTTAACGAAACATTCCAAGAAGAAACAACACGTTCATGCCTGATTACCCCCTTAATAAAGGTGGTTATCCGTCAATAAATTGTGTACCCGTTGCGCTTTTATGTCGGTTGGGAGATTGCATGAAAGACATTCAGGAACAGAATCTGCTGTTTCGCTACCTGGGTTCGACAAGTCCCTTTTGGCGTTTAACCGCCGACAGTAACGCACTGCACTTTGCTCCAGACGAAAACGCCGATGTCAGTCAGGTTGTTGCGTTGAGCGACGAACAAGCAGCGCAGATCCGCGAAATGACAGTCATCACGTCCAGCCTCTCAATGCATCTCTCTTTATTCGGCGAGGATGTCGCCGTTCACCTTGTTGGCAGAAAAATATCCCGCAAAGCCTGGGCAGGCAGCGCGTCAGCCTGGCACGATACAAAGTCAGTAGCCCGCGATCTGGTACAAGGTCTCTCTTTCGCAGAACAAGTTGTTTCCGAAGCGAACTCAGTAATAGTGATCCTCGATAAGCACGGCAATATTCAGCGCTTTAACCGGCTGAGCGAAGAATACACTGGCATGAAAGAGCAAGAGGTTATTGGACAAAACGTCTTTAAATTGTTTATGAGTCGTAGCGAAGCGGTGGCTTCAAAGCGCAACATCAGCGGTTTTTTTCGCAACGGTACACCCTATGAAGTTGAGCGCTGGATTAAAACCCGTAAAGGCCAGCGGTTATTTCTGTTTCGCAATAAATTTGTTCACAGCGGCAGCGGTAAAAATGAAATTTTCCTCATTTGCTCCGGTACGGATATTACCGAAGAGCGTCGCGCTCAGGAACGATTACGCATTCTCGCCAACACCGATACAGTGACTGGTTTACCCAATCGCAACGCCATTCATGAGTTAATTAGCGATGCGATAAGCGCACGTGGGGAGACGCAGGTCGGTGTGGTCTATCTTGATCTTGATAACTTTAAAAAAGTGAATGATGCCTACGGTCATATGTTTGGCGATCAACTTTTGCAGGCGGTCGCACTGGCCATATTGAGTTGTCTGGACGAAGGACAGGTGCTTGCCAGGCTCGGCGGCGATGAGTTTATCGTACTGGCAACAGACACCTCACAGAGCCTGCTGGAAGCGATGGCATCACGCATTCTGACTCGTTTACTCCAACCTTTCCGTATCGGCCTTATTGAAGTTTACACCGGTTGTTCGCTGGGCATTTCGCTCGCCCCTCAGCACGGTAATGACCGGGAAAGTATTATCCGTAGCGCCGACACGGCAATGTATACCGCTAAAGAGAGTGGACGCGGTAAATTTTGCGTCTTCTCGCCGGAAATGAACCAACGCGTATTTGAATACTTATGGCTCGATACTAATCTGCGTAAGGCACTGGAAAATGAGCAACTGGTGATCCACTACCAGCCGAAGATCACCTGGCGCGGCGAAGTGCGTAGCCTTGAAGCGCTGGTACGCTGGCAATCGCCGGAGCGTGGTCTGATCCCGCCGCTGGACTTTATCTCTTATGCTGAAGAGTCTGGCTTGATTGTGCCTCTGGGGCGCTGGGTAATGCTGGATGTGGTGCGTCAAGTGGCGAAATGGCGCGACAAAGGCATATTTGTTCGCGTCGCGGTGAACGTCTCTGCGCGCCAACTGGCGGATCAAACGATTTTCAGCGATCTGAAACAAGCGCTGCTGGATCTTAAATTTGAATATTGCCCAATCGATGTAGAGCTGACCGAGAGCTGTTTGATTGAAAACGAGGAGCTGGCTTTATCGGTTATTCAGCAGTTCAGTGCCCTGGGCGCGCAGGTGCATCTTGATGACTTTGGCACAGGTTACTCTTCCCTTTCACAACTGGCGCGCTTCCCGCTTGATGCCATCAAACTCGATCAAGCTTTTGTCCGTGAAGTGCATAAGCAGCCGATCTCTCAATCCCTGGTGCGGGCGATTGTCGCTGTTGCACAAGCGCTTAATTTGCAAGTGATTGCTGAAGGTGTGGAGAATGCAAAAGAAGACGCCTTTCTTACAAAGAATGGCGTCAATGAACGGCAAGGCTTTTTGTTTGCTAAACCCATGCCCGCTGCCGTATTCGAGCGGTGGTTTAGGCGTTATCAGGCACGTAAATCGCGTTAGCTTGCTTTAAGCGCCACCGCAGCGTGACGATCTTGTAACAGGACTAAACGTTCCATATAAGCAATATCTTTCGGTTGCAGACAGAAGGCCGAGTCCACCCAGTCTTCGGTAATATCCATCAGTTCACTGCGTGGTAACTGCAAAACGCGCTGTCGTGCACGCAGCATTGCCCGCACGCCGTTCAACCGGGGTTGCAGAGTATCGATAAAGGTACGTGTCGCGAGAAATCCCTGCCCGGACTCGAAGGAGACATCCACCAGCCCTTGCGATTCATACCACTCTGCGGCATGCGACTCCCCTTTGTAGATCAAATCTTCTGCCAGTTTCATTCCCGAACGGCGCGCCACCAATGAGTATGCGCCCATGCCGGGAAAAAGATTGAAGGCAATTTCCGGGAAGCCGAGCCGCGCGTCGCGCTGCGCCAGCACGAAATGGTGCGCCAGCGCGGCTTCAAAACCGCCACCCAGTGCACTGCCTTCGACCATCGCCAGCGAGATGGCTCCCGTGTCAAACCCTCTTGACGCGGCGTGAACGCAATCCACGCAGGCGCGAGCATAGGCGCGCAAGGCTTCGCGTCGTCCATTTTTGATACAATCAACGAAAAAATGCAGATCGCCGCCGGTATTGAACATACCGGGGACTAACGATCCTGTTACCCAAAAATCAACGGCAAATCCCGCTTGTCGGACAAGCCAGGAAACATTCATGATCTCCTCAATTAACGCATGGTTGAAACAAGGTCTTGGCCTTGCGCGCAGCATCATCCACACGGTGCGGCGTTCCTCCTCGTAATAGCCAGAAAGCTGTGTAAAGCGTGCATCGTCAGTAAACAGTTTGCAGGTAGTCTGGTTGATAATCGTCATTGCTTTATCCTCCGGTAATAAAAGCGCATTGCGCGCACTGCAAGACTAATCCACCGCCAGCGCCGGCTCTTTGTTGCGTAATGAATATATAATTGGCGCTTATAAGTTTTTGAGATTTCCTTTTTTTCCTTCTCTTTTTAAACTGTTTTCTGCATCATTGAATTCATTCGTTTTTCGACATAAAGGTGAAGGTATGGCAGACATCGACGTGAAACACCTTGCCGGCCGGATAGATACCGTTCTGGATATTCTGGTTGCGGGGGATTACCAATCCGCCATCCGTAACCTAGAAATTTTGAAGGCCGAATTATTGGATCTCGATAACAACGATAAAGCGACCTCTTCTGGTTCGCCGAAAACGCCCTGGGAAATTTAAATGCACTTATTTTCGCCAGTACGTGCAGCCGGGAATGCGACGCGCGTGCTGGCGATTCCCGTTCTCCAAACCATTATTAGAAGTTTGTGGCTATGAATTCCCGACAACAACTTATTTTGCAGACGGTCATCGACAAGGGCCAAATGAGCGTTACAGATCTCGCACGTATGACTGGGGTGTCTGAAGTTACGATTCGTCAGGATCTGAATACGCTCGAAAAACAAAGCTATTTGCGCCGTACACATGGTTTTGCTGTCCCGCTGGACAGCGATGATGTTGAAACACGCATGATGAACAACTACACCGTGAAGCGTGATTTGGCTGATTTTGCGGCATCGCTGGTAAGTTCGGGTGAAACCATATTTATTGAAAATGGCAGCAGTAACGCCCTTCTCGCCCGTAAACTGGGCGAACAGCGTGATATCACCATTATTACCGTGAGCAGCTATATAGCCCATCTGCTCAAAGAGGCGTTGTGTGAAGTGATCCTGCTTGGCGGCATTTATCAGAAAAAGAGTGAAAGCATGGTCGGCCCACTGACTCGTCAGTACATTCAGCAGGTACATTTCAGCAAAGCGTTTATCGGGATCGATGGCTGGCAACCGGAAACGGGATTTACCGGGCGCGATATGATGCGTACCGACGTGGTCAATGCCGTACTGGAAAAAGGCAGCGAAGCGATTGTGCTCACCGACAGCTCTAAGTTTGGCGTGGTCCATCCTTATACACTTGGCCCGGATGAACGCTTTCAGCGAGTGATCACCGATTCAGCCCTTAAGCCGGAAGCGCACCTTCAACTGCAACAAAAAGGCCTGATTGTCGATATCGTTAATACTGGCGGGTTTCGCTGATCCTATTAGCCCGCTATTGCGGGCTATCTTCCTCATATCTGAGATTATTCTGACGCTTCGATTAAGACTATTTACCTGTCTTGTTATCGGCCTGTGCGTAAAATTATTATTAGCGATATAACAGGAAGTGACTATCACTGACGTGATTGAATTACACCTGCGCAGCAAGGTTTCACGGGAAATCTTTAGGTCTGCTCACAGGCACTATACTTAAAGAGAACATTCTTCCGTGAATCGATTATTCAGGAGAAAGTATGATGATGTTAACAAGCAAAAAAATGGCCGCAGCAGTACTGGCAGTTACCCTGGCAATGTCTCTGAGCGCTTGTGGTCACTGGTCTAAACGCGATCGTAATACCGCAATCGGTGCGGGTGCGGGTGCGCTTGGAGGTGCTGTACTGACCGATGGCAGCACGCTCGGTACTCTGGGCGGTGCAGCGGTCGGTGGTATCATCGGTCACCAGGTTGGTAAGTAATTGGTCATTTGAACGGCGACAATAAAAAATAAATATACTTTCTTTTTCAGGTCTACGTTTCACAGTGTAAATAATAAGGCCGCGGTAATTACCGCGGCCTTTCTGTTTTAGGCTTAAACACTCGTGAATTATTTCAGGCTTAACCACCCGCTAATTTCACTTTCATCCCTTTTGCTTCCAGTAATGATTTCAGTAAATCACGTTTATCACCCTGGATCTCAATGACGCCATCTTTCACCGAACCACCGCAGCCACACTTTTTTTTCAATTCTGCAGCCAGTTTAGTCAGCGCTTCATCATCTTCATCAATGCCCGTTATCAGGCATACACCTTTGCCTTTGCGGCCACTGGTCTGGCGCTGGATGCGTACAACACCATCACCTTTCGGGCGGGTATGTTGCTCTTTGGGTTCGTCAATGCGCCCGGTTTCGGTTGAGTAAACCAGACGGCTGTTATCGTCGTTCATTATTCCCCCATACCTAACGATGCATTAATCGCTTTCAGGGTTTTCGCCGGGTCGGCCGACTGCGTAACCGGACGCCCAATCACCATATAATCTACACCTGCAGCGAGCGCCTGCTCCGGCGTCATAATGCGGCGCTGATCGCCTGGTTCGCTGCCGGCGGGACGAATCCCCGGGGTAACCAGTTTAAACCCTTTGCCTAATGCGTTTTTAAAATGTTCAGCTTCCTGCGCCGAGCAAACAACGCCATCAAGACCACATTGCTGCGTAAGGCGGGCCAGCCGCTCCGCATGCTTAGCGGGAGTTGCGTTAATGCCAAGATCGCGCAGATCGCTCGCTTCCATACTGGTCAATACGGTGACCGCAATCAGTAACGGTGCATCGTTGCCAAATGTGAGCAGCGCTTCTTTTGCCGCTGTCATCATCCGCGCGCCGCCAGAAGCATGGACATTCACCATCCAGACGCCTAAATCCGCTGCCGCTTTAATGGCATGCGCTGTGGTGTTGGGAATGTCGTGGAATTTTAAATCGAGGAAGATATCGAAGCCACGCTGTTGCAAATCGCGCACCAGTTGCGGCCCGAATAAAGTGAACATCTCTTTGCCAACTTTCAGGCGGCAATCACGGGGATCGATACGGTCAACAAACGCCATGGCTGCGTCGCGGTTATCGTAATCAAGTGCTACTACAATCGGGGAAGCAGTAACAGTGCGGGAAGTCGATAAAACAGTAGACGTCATGATTAGACCTTCTGAAATGAGGGCACCCGCTCAGGCGCGAAAAGAATAAACGGCGAGCATTCTACCCGCGAGCGCGTGGAAATAATAGGTTCGATTTTTTGCTGCTAAGCGAATATCAGCGCAGATGCTGCATAGTCAAAAATTATTAACAGTATGTTGTAACTAATGAAAGCGTTTTTAAAAATTACTGGCCATCAAGGCCACGAATCGGTTTAACGGTCGACCACGCTCGGCAAGACGGGCAATGCCAGTACATGGTAAACGCAGTGAAACCACATTTGTGGCAACGATAGCGCGGTTTACTGCGCACCTGCTCACCTACCATTTCACGCAGCACCATCAGACTCTCTTTGGCGCGCCCTTCTTCGGCTTCGTTCAGGTGGTAGTCCATCAGCTTATGAAAAACGCGCATGGTGGGATGCCGCTGCAGTTGTCGCGTAACATAGCTCTGCGCCGCGTCAGGCCCATCGCGGTGCTCCATAATGTCTGCCAACATCAATTCAGCAGTCGCACCGGTGTTTTCTTCCACGCAGCGCTGCAAAAATGCTGCCCATTCGTCATTCTTACCTAATTGCTGATAGCAGGTTTGCAGCATTTCCAGCGTTTCGCTGACGAGCTCTTTATCCTGATCAATAACGCGTAACAGGCTTTCTACCGCTTTTGCATAATCGCCATCGGCCATAAAAACACGGCCCATCATGATAGAGACGCGAGGGCTGTCGCGATCGGCTGCTGCGCCTTTTTTCAGCAAGGCCATGGCCCGATCCATCTCTTCATTACCCATTTGCTGCAGCGCCAGCTCGCAGTAAAAATGCGCGATTTCGCCCCGCTGCTTATCTTTACCGAGTTTCACCAGCCGTTCAGCAACATCAATGGCTTTTTGCCACTCGCTAGTTGCCTGATAAATTTGCAGCAATTGCTGGAGTGCTCCGACTCGAAAATCGGTCTCATCCACCAATTGATTAAACATATCTTCCGCGCGATCGTACATCCCGGCAGCCATATAATCACGCCCCAATTGCTGAACGGCCAGCAGGCGCTGATCATAAGAAAGTGAGGCGCTTTCCATTAATGTTTGATGGATACGAATCGCGCGGTCAACCTCGCCGCGAGAGCGGAAAAGGTTGCCAAGAGTGAGGTGTGCTTCAACGGTACCGGTGTCCTCTTTCAACATATCGAGGAACAGATCAACCGCTTTATCTTGCTGATTACTCAGTAAAAGGTTAACCCCGGCGACGTATTCACGTGACAGCCGGTTAGCCTCATCCTGTTTTGTCTGTTGAGCATTTCTGCGCCCCATATACCAGCCGTAGGCAGCCGCGACAGGTAACAACAGAAACAACAACTCCAGCATAAAATATTATTCCTTCACTGCCGTTGAACCGGTTGCGACCGTAACATTTGTGGCAGGAGTAAGCTGGTGCTCAAGACGTTTGATTTTACGTTCGGCGCGCGCCAGAGAAACGCGAACGCGTAGCCAGAAAAGGCCACAAATCAGCCAGCCAATAATAAAACCAGCAGCAAACAGCACGGCCAGCAGCGTGGAGATTCTGTATTCACCCTGTGCGAGCAAATAGTTGAACGTGACTTGCTGATCGTTTTGCGCGCCAAGGGTAATCGACACAACAAAAACCGCTAACACCAGTAAGAAAATGAGTAAATATTTCACATTACGTCCCGTTATGTGCTGCCGAGCGATGAATTTATATGCAACGACTGCATTCAGCCCTATAAACTACCATTTTAGCGCCCGGCGCGAAATGGAAATGCATGATGTTAAATTCTGATTTGCGGGCAAAGCAGCGGAAATCAACCCTCTTGATCGCGTGCAATGATTTCCGGTACTTCCTCCGCCGGCGGCGTAAGCGGGCCACAAATGCGCTGGGCAAGCCAAGTTGCCAGCGACACAAGCAACCAGGATATCAACGTTGCAACCACTAAATCACGCGGCCAGTGCATGCCTAACAGCAGCCGGCTACCCATAACGCCTGTCGCCCACACGAGCAGCACAGCAATCGTCCATGTTCGTCTGCGTGGCCAAAGGAGCCCCACGCCTAATAATGCCCAACTTGCGGCAAACATGGTGTGTCCGGAGGGAAAAGCGAAACCTGTCTCTTTTTGCCAGTGTTTACGTAAAAACCCAGGAATATCATGCTGGCTGGAGAGTTGTTTTTTCACTAACTCTCCCCGATCCTTACGTTTCAACGTGTAGAACTGTTCGGCCTGAACATCGTGCGTTTTTTCCAGCCAAAGGACGAAAGGTCGCGGCTCCTGAACACGTTCTTTGACAAAGGATTTAACCCCCTGTCCTGCCAGAATCGCGCAGCCAAGAATAACGAACAGCATCACCGCAGCTTTGAGGCGAAAACGCAGGCACCAGAGAAACCATGCACACAACACAACATGCGTAATAATTCCCCACGGTTGGGTAACGGTTTCTGTTAACCAATATAAAAAACGCAGCCACCAGCGGGTTTGCCCCGGCTCCCAGCTCCAGCCGGAAATCCACATTATCATCGGCATTATCAATAATATCGCCGCGCCCGCCGTTGTCCGCTTTGCAATGGAAAACATCTTTTCTCCTTCTGATCTCGCGAACCAATATAACTGAAAAATAACATTTCCGCTGAAACCGACGCATTTGTGCGTTTAAGCAGCAATGCGTGGGTCACCAGTAGGCGATGCTTAATGCATTGTGGCAAAATGAGGTTATACAGAAGGCCAACAGGCTAAAGGTGCGTAGTGCACCACTAAAAATCCGGAGATTCACATGCAACTGAAACGCGTGGCAGAAGCCAAACTGCCAACCCCATGGGGCGACTTCCTGATGGTGGGTTTTGAAGAACTGGCAACCGGGCAGGATCATGTAGCCCTTGTTTTCGGTGATATTTCCGGGCAACAGCCCGTACTCGCTCGCGTTCACTCCGAGTGTCTGACCGGTGATGCATTATTTAGTCTACGCTGTGATTGCGGTTTCCAACTTGAAGCGGCGCTTAATCATATTGCTGAAGAAGGCCGTGGTGTACTGCTTTATCATCGCCAGGAAGGCCGTAACATCGGTTTGCTGAATAAAATTCGCGCGTATGCGCTGCAGGATCAGGGCTATGACACCGTGGAAGCAAACCATCAATTGGGTTTTGCTGCTGATGAACGAGACTTCACGCTTTGCGCGGATATGTTTAAATTGCTGACGGTGGACGAAGTTCGTCTGCTGACTAATAATCCGAAAAAAGTTGAGATTCTTACCGAGGCGGGAATCAACATTGTAGAGCGCGTACCGCTGATTGTCGGGCGTAACCCGAAAAATGCGCACTATTTGGATACAAAAGCTGAAAAAATGGGGCACCTGCTGAAGTAAGCGCCCCATCTGCTATGAAACAGGCCTGCAAATGCAGGCCTTTGTTTTTAATTCAACATATTACGGATCACGTAATGCAGAATGCCATCATTGCGGTAATAGGTCAGCTCAGTCGCCGTATCAATGCGACAGCGGCACGCCAGCGCCTCCTGTTTGCCATCGGCTCGGGTTAATGTCACGGCTAACGTTCCACCCGGCGTGATGTTTTGCAGATCGACAACGTCCAGCTTTTCCTCCCCCGTCAATGCCAGCGTTTTTCGCGTCACGCCTTGAGGAAACTCAAGCGGCAGGATCCCCATACCAATTAGGTTAGACCGGTGAATACGCTCGAAGGATTCCGCAATCACCACGCGCACGCCCAGCAAGCGTGGCCCTTTCGCCGCCCAATCGCGGCTGGAGCCAGAACCGTACTCTTTGCCAGCAATCACCGCCAGCGGCGTACCCGCTTGCTGGTAGCGAACAGCAGCATCATAAATAGAAACCACTTCACTCCCCGGGAGATGACGTGTCATGCCACCTTCCACACCCGGCACCATTTCGTTGCGAATACGGATGTTGGCAAATGTCCCACGCATCATCACTTCATGGTTGCCACGTCGCGAGCCGTAGGAGTTAAAATCACGGCGCTCAACGCCATGACTTTGCAGATAACGGCCAGCCGGGCTGTCTGCTTTGATGCTACCTGCGGGCGAAATATGGTCAGTCGTGACCGAATCCCCCAGCATCGCCAGAATCCGCGCGCCATGAATATCTTCCACTGGTTTCGGCTGCGCCTGCATATCTTCAAAGAATGGCGATAACCGAATGTAAGTCGAATCATTCTGCCAACCATAAGTATCGGAGCGTTCAACCTCAATTGCCTTCCACTCCGGCGTGCCTTCAAACACCTCGGCATACTCCTTGCGGAACATCTCGGTGGAGACTTGCTCAACCGCACGGGCTATCTCACTGCTTGTTGGCCAGATATCTTTTAAGTAGACCGGATCACCTTTCCGGTCATGACCGAGCGGGTCGGTGGCGAGGTTGATATTCATATTGCCCGCCAGCGCATAAGCCACCACCAGCGGCGGTGATGCGAGCCAGTTCGTTTTTACCAGTGGGTGAATACGCCCTTCGAAATTGCGGTTGCCCGAAAGCACCGCACCGACGGTGAGATCGCCTTCACGGATCGCCTGTTCAATCGGCTCGGGTAACGGCCCGGAGTTGCCGATACAGGTGGTACACCCGTAACCGACAAGGTTAAAGCCCAGTTCATCCAGATAAGGCGTTAATCGCGCCTGTGCAAGATAGTCAGAAACCACCTTCGAGCCAGGGGCCAGCGATGCTTTCACCCACGGCTGGCGTTTGAGCCCGGCAGTGACCGCTTTTTTAGCCAGCAGGCCAGCGGCCATCAACACACTGGGGTTGGAAGTATTCGTGCAAGAGGTGATCGCAGAAATTACCACTGCGCCATCCGGCAATTGATATTTCTGCCCATTCAGCACGTAATCGACCGGTTTGCGATCTTTTTGCGCCGTGTTCAGTTCAAGTTCCGAGCTGGCGGCGAAGGCTTTAGGCACATCGCTCAGTGCGACGCGATCCTGTGGGCGTTTTGGCCCGGCGAGGCTCGCTTCAACGTCGCGCATGTTCAGTTCAAGGGTGCTGGTAAAGACGGGCTCATCGCCCGGGTTACGCCACATACCTTGTGCTTTCGCATAAGCCTCCACCAACGCGACTTGCTCTTCGCTACGACCACTCAGGCGCATATAATCGAGCGTCACGCCATCGATTGGGAAAAAACCGCATGTGGCGCCATATTCCGGGGCCATATTGGCAATGGTGGCACGGTCGGCAAGCGGCAACGAATCAAGGCCATCGCCGTAAAACTCAACAAATTTACCGACAACGCCGTGTTTACGCAGCATTTGCGTGACCGTCAGCACCAGATCGGTTGCCGTGATCCCTTCTCGCAATTTGCCGCTCAGTTTAAAGCCGACGACATCCGGGATCAGCATCGACACCGGTTGCCCCAGCATCGCCGCTTCGGCTTCAATTCCCCCCACGCCCCAGCCCAACACACCGAGGCCATTAATCATAGTGGTGTGAGAATCGGTGCCGACAAGTGTGTCCGGATAGGCAACCCACTCTTTGCCCTGCAATTCGCTCCAGACCGCTTTGCCAAGGTATTCGAGATTCACCTGGTGGCATATTCCTGTCCCCGGCGGTACCACGCTGAAACGGCTAAACGCCTGCTGGCCCCAGCGCAAGAAAACATAACGCTCGTGGTTACGTTCCATTTCAAGGCGAACATTCTCTTCGAAGGCGTCATCGTCACCGAAATGGTCAACGGTAACAGAGTGGTCAATCACCAGATCGACCGGGGAGAGTGGGTTCACTTTGGTGGTATCGCCCCCAAGGCGTTTCACCGCTTCACGCATCGCCGCTAAATCAACGACGGCGGGAACGCCGGTAAAATCCTGCATCAGGACCCTTGCAGGGCGATAGGCGATTTCGCGATCGGCATGCGCACTGTCGAGCCAACCGGCCAGGGCACGGATATCTTCTTCAGTGACGGATTCTTCGTCCTGCCAGCGCAGGAGATTTTCCAGTAAAACTTTTAGCGACTTGGGTAACCGTGAGATATCCCCAAGTTGTTTAGCGGCCAGCGGCAAGCTGTAGTAGTGATAAGTTTTGTTCTCTGCCTGCAACGTGTCCTTACTGGCTTCGCGTAGGGTTGACGACATGTGCTCCTCCTTAATAACAGGGATTGCTTACCCTGATGCTCTTCAGGGTCTGTATTAAAGATAACACAAACATATCGTAACGTTTTGATAACAACCAAAATTGCTACAAAAGGGAAAATCTTTCAGGTGAAGGGAAATAAAAAACCTCGCAGATGCGAGGTTTTTCAATTCATTACCGAAGGGTAGCCCAGACAACCTGTCCCCAGAAAAGGATGGAAACAGAAAAAGCGGCTAACCACGACCAATATTTCATTCCGCAATCATTACTCATAAATTTATTACCAGAAAATCTATTCATTAAAACTGAGTCATTACTCAATTCATTTATGCTGTGTATTAATTAAAGAGTACAAAAGAACACATCAATGAATAGCAGGGATAATTTTCCACATTTATTCTGATGATATATTTATTGTTTTTTGATGTCGTCTTCAGAGAAGGCGTCAATAAAAGCTTGCTGCTGCGGCGTCAGCTTCCAGGAAGCCGGAATAGAGGTCACAGGTTTCTTTTTCGCTTTAGCTGGTGTGTCATGTAGTTGACATACTTGCTTAACCGGTTCGAATCGACCCGCTATAGCCATTTTAACCCCAGAATTTCCAGATCAATAACGCAACGACTGCCCAAAATACGGCAGAGCCAAGAAATACCGCCAGCCAGGCTTTACGCTTAAGCTCAGGGTCCCTTTGCGGCTCTTCACTTCCTGATGGCATTGCTAACCTCGTACAATCGACATCACTTATCATTTCGGGTACCAACAATCGGTGTAATTAATCATGAGATGAGACAAATCCTAAAAGAACTTTAGCCGAAAATCCAGTGAATTTACTCACCATTTCCAAAGAAATATTTAATCTTTTGACCCGAAATAAATTATTGAAGTAATAAATTTGCAGACAGGCAATTTAGTTTCTATTTTTGTCGCTAAATAGTGACAGTGTCGGCGTTAAATTTGTGAGGGCAATCACCCGGAAAGATGATTGTATCAAAGATGATGATAATTCTAATTTGGCTTTAGGGGACATTATGGGTATCTTTTCGAGCGATAAGATACCCTACGGCATTATTTCTGCGGCAACTTAATATCTTTAAACATCGCTTCTATATCTTCATTAGAACGCAATGCCACAGCTGCATCGACCACATCGCGCGTTAAATGTGGCGCGAAGCGCTGAATAAAATCATACATATAGCTACGCAGGAAGGTGCTACGACGGAAACCTATTTTTGTGGTGCTGTGGCTGAAGATCTCATGAGCATCCAATTTAACAAGGTCCGGATCGGAGATCGGATCTACCGCCATGCTGGCAATAACCCCTACTCCCAGGCCCAGTCTGACATACGTTTTGATAACGTCTGCATCTGTCGCGGTGAAAACGATTCGTGGCGTCAACCCTGCACGATTAAACGCCGTGTCGAGCTCCGAGCGGCCGGTGAAGCCAAAGGTGTAAGTCACCAGCGGATATTGCGCCAGTTCATCGATACTGACGGACGGCTTAGATGCCAGCGGGTGATCGGGTGTCACCACGATTGAGCGATTCCAGTGGTAACACGGCAACATCACCAGATCATCGTACAAATGCAGCGCTTCAGTGGCGATGGCGAAATCCGCATTGCCTTTAGAAACCGCTTCAGCAATTTGTGTTGGCGATCCCTGATGCATGTGCAATGAAACACGCGGATAGCGTTCAATAAACCCTTTGATCACATTCGGCAATGCATAACGTGCTTGTGTATGTGTGGTAGCAACGTACAGCGAGCCCTTATCCGGCCATGTATGCTCTCCTGCAACCGATTTAATCGCATCAACTTTGGATAATACTTCACGCGCAATGCGGATGATTTCCTGCCCGGCGGGCGTCACCTGGGTGAGGTGCTTACCGCTGCGGGCGAAGATTTGTATGCCGAGTTCATCTTCCAGCATGCGGACTTGTTTACTGATACCAGGCTGAGAGGTATAGAGCCCCTCCGCCGTGGAAGAGACGTTGAGGTTGTGATTCACCACCTCGACGATATAACGAAGCTGCTGTAGTTTCATAACAAACCATCCGAAGTACGCAAACGGGGTTATCGCTTAATACGATTTGATAATAAAAAAGCGGTTAGCTATAACAACTATATCATTTATAGCTTCCGTGTATAGCAGCGAACAAAGAATAATAACGCGCAAATAAAAAGGGGCCGGAAAACCGGCCCCTGAAGGTATATGGCTGAAAAAACTACTTTTTAGCTTCAGTCCATTTATTGTCGATATAAAACGCTGACCACCCGGTCGCTTTCCCGTCTTTTTCCGAAGCAACATATTGCTGCTTGGTCTTACGGCTAAAACGCACAATGGTTTTATTGCCCTGCGGATCTTCCTGCGGCGCGTCTGCAAGATAACGCAGTTTTTCCGGCAGACGGTCACGGAAGCGGTACAGTTCTTCTACCAGCGGTGCTCGTGTTTCACGAGATTTCGGGAAGGTATTCGCCGCGAGGAACACCCCGGCTGCGCCATCACGCAGAACAAAATAGGCATCCGATTTTTCACATGGCAGCTCCGGCAACGGCACCGGATCCTCTTTCGGCGGTGCAACTTCGCCGTTACGCAGGATCTTACGTGTGTTTTTACACTCGTCGTTGGTGCAAGCCATGTACTTACCAAAACGCCCCATTTTCAGGTGCATTTCAGAACCGCATTTTTCACACTCAACAATCGGGCCGTCATACCCTTTAATGCGGAATTCACCCTCTTCGATCTCGTAGCCATCACAGGTCGGATTATTACCACAGACATGCAGTTTACGCTTCGGATCGATCAGGTAGCTGTCCATCGCCGTACCACATTTCTGGCAACGACGTTTGGCGCGCAGCGCGTTGGTTTCCGCGTCTTCGCCTTCCAGCACATTGAGCACTTCGTTTTCCGGCACCAGGTTAATGGTGGTTTTGCAGCGCTCTTTCGGCGGTAACGCATAGCCGGAACAGCCAAGGAAAACCCCGGTACTGGCGGTACGAATACCCATTTTACGACCACATGTCGGGCAGTCGATACTGGTCAGCACCATCTGATTCGGACGCATACCACCCGCTTCAGGGTCCTGTTCAGCTTGCTCCAGTTGGCGAGAGAAATCGCCAAAGAAGCTGTCCAGCACCTTGCGCCATTCGGCTTCATGGTTCGCCACGCGGTCGAGGCTGTCTTCCATCTGTGCGGTAAAATCGTAGTTCATCAACTCGCGGAAATTCTCTTCCAGACGATCGGTAACGATTTCACCCATTTTTTCCGCGTAAAAACGACGGCTTTCAACACGCACATAACCCCTGTCCTGAATGGTCGAGATGATCGACGCATAAGTAGACGGGCGGCCAATACCGCGTTTTTCCAGCTCTTTTACCAGCGAAGCTTCGCTAAAACGCGCAGGTGGCTTGGTAAAGTGCTGTGCCGGTGTCAACTCTATCAGTGAAAGAACATCGCCCTTATTCACCGCAGGCAACGTACGATCTTCATCGCCTTTGCGCAGCGCAGGCATGACTTTTGTCCAGCCGTCGAAACGCAGGATGCGACCACGGGCTTTAAGACGGAAATCGCCCGCGCCCACCGTCAGCGTGGTGGAATCATACTGCGCAGGCGTCATCTGACAGGCGACAAACTGGCGCCAGATCAGCTGATAAAGTTTCTGCGCGTCGGATTCCATGTCTTTTAACGATTCAGCTAACACCGCGACATCAGAAGGACGAATGGCTTCGTGCGCTTCCTGAGAATTCTCTTTGCTGGCGTACTGATTAGCGTTTTCCGGCAGGTACTTTTTACCGAAATTATCCGTAATGTAGCTACGCACCATCGATATGGCGTCCTGGCTCAGGTTCGTCGAGTCGGTACGCATATAAGTGATGTAACCCGCTTCATACAGACGTTGCGCCATCATCATGGTTTTCTTCACGCCAAAACCCAGACGCGTACTGGCGGCCTGTTGCAGCGTAGAGGTAATAAACGGCGCGCCCGGTTTGCTGCTGGTCGGCTTATCTTCCCGCTCCAGCACCGTATAGCGGGCTTTTTCCAGCAGGCTGACCGCCGCCATAGTTTGTTCGCGATTAACCGGGCGGAAGGCTTTATCGCCTTCATGGGTAACTTGCAGCGGCAGCGTATCGCCACCAGGCGTTGCTGTGGAGGCGTCTATTTCCCAGAACTCTTCCGGCACAAACGCTTTAATTTCGCGTTCGCGCTCAACAACCAAACGCACGGCTACGGACTGCACGCGGCCAGCGGAGAGACCGCGGGCAATTTTCTTCCACAGTAGTGGAGACACCATGTAACCCACCACGCGGTCCATAAAACGGCGCGCCTGTTGAGCATTAACACGGTCAATATTCAGTTCGCCCGGCGTTTCGAAGGCCTGACGAATCGCATTCTTGGTAATTTCGTTAAACACTACGCGGCTGTAGCGTTTCTCATCACCGCCGATCACTTCCCGCAGGTGCCACGCAATGGCTTCCCCTTCGCGGTCAAGGTCGGTTGCGAGATAGATGTGGTCTGCTTTTTCGGCCAGCGATTTCAGCTCGGAAACGACCTTCTCTTTACCAGGCAGCACTTCATAATGTGCATCCCAGTTGTGCCACGGGTCGATCCCCATACGATTGACAAGAGCACCGCGTTCATCCTTTTTAGGCTTCTTAGCCGTTTTGGCGGAGGCTGAGTCTGCGCTCTTTTTGGGTGCTGAGCCACTGGTCGGCAAATCACGGATATGACCAACGCTGGATTTAACCACATAGTCATTACCCAGATATTTATTGATCGTTTTGGCTTTTGCCGGGGACTCAACGATAACGAGAGCTTTACCCATATTCACCTTTACCTAATTAAATTCTTCCAGAAATTCGTCGCTTGTCGCTTCACTCCCACCGGCGACGAGCATTCAATATTGCGGCGGCGTCAATGGATATCAACCCTTTTTAGCAAAGCGCGTAAAACGGAGCGTTCAGGTGACTGAGTTTACAGGCTTTTTCGCGCCAGGGCGGAGTAGGACAACGATATTACGGTCGAATGTCAAGCAAATCTGTTGCCAGATTGACGAAAGCGTCACACTGTACCTGATAAAATTTGTTACGCAACTTTATTAGCATGCAAAAGCGGATCACGCCAGCACAACGACCGGGCAAAGCCCTTGCAAAAACAGGGAAAATTTGCCCCTGAACCGGGCCAGCGGTAAACTGACGAAATTTTTAAGGAGTAGAAAAATGCAAGAGACATCTCAGCCAATCGATCGCCAGTCTCTGCTTGAACTGGCTAACAAACTGATCAGTGAGCATGAAGACACGCTATCCGGTATCGTTGCGACCGGCGTCAGCCAGCGTAACGGCGTACTGGTTTTCAGCGGCGAGTATTTTCTTGATGAGCAAGGCTTACCGACGGCGAAAAGTACAGCGGTATTCAACATGTTCAAATACTTAGCGCATGAACTTTCTGAAAAATATCATCTGATCGACTAAACGAAAACGCGAGGCCTGAGCCTCGCGTTTTTTACATCATCGGTTTTTGCCCGCGCTGCCACCAGCGCATCAATAAATGATCGATGCTCTCCATCGCACTACCCGTAAATCGCTCCATCAGTTTTTTACGCTGCTGATAGCGCACACCAATCACTTCGTGGTCTTCGATAAGCCCCAGCAGCAGATCGTCGCTGGTGCCGATGGCGTCAATCAATCCTTTATCAAGCGCCTGGGAACCATACCAATGCTCACCCGTCGCCACACTTTCGATGTCCAGTTCAGGCCGCATCTGGTGAACAAAGCCTTTAAACAGATCGTGAGTTTCGTTCAGGCTCTCGCGAAATTTCTGCCGCCCTTCTTCTGTGTTTTCACCGAGCAGTGTCAGAGTTCGTTTGAACTGACCCGCTGTGTGCAGCTCAATGTCGATCTCTTTGCCTTTAAGGAAGCGGTTAAAGTTAGGGATCTGCGCCACCACGCCGATAGACCCAATGATCGCAAACGGTGCCGCAACAATTTTATCGGCCACACAGGCCATCATATAGCCGCCGCTGGCAGCCACTTTGTCGACGGCGATGGTCAATGGGATATGCTTGTCACGCAGACGTTGTAACTGAGAAGCGGCAAGACCGTAACCATGCACCACGCCTCCCGGGCTTTCCAGACGCACAACGACTTGATCCTGCGGCGTTGCCACAGCCAGAACCGCTGTTATCTCTTCACGCAATGCGTTTACTTCACCCGCGTCCATGCTGCCTTTAAAATCGAGCACATAGGCCCGCGGTGCGCCTTTTTCTTGCTGTTCGCCGGCCTTCACCTTCGCTTTTGCCGCTTTCGCTTCCAGCTTCAGTTTTTTCTTCTGCGCCTTGTGCCAACGTTTCTGTTGGTGCTCATCCAGCAAGGAGACCGACATCTCCTCTTGCATCTCTTTATATTGTTCACTCAAACGGGTGACTTTCAATTCTCCCCGCTGGCGTTTGCGCTGTGTCAAATTAACAATCAGCACGGCCACAACGGCAATCGCCACGACAACAGTCGCGATTTTGGCCAGAAACAGGCCATACTCAGACAGTAATTCCATGCATACCACCTTGATTACACCACTCGACAATCGCATCAGTGTACATGAGCGATGCTGGCACGTCTCGCGTAAGCCATTGGTACAATGTGCCATGTTGCTGAATTTTTTCGTAAAGGTTGCGCAACCTTCCCGCTGGCTGATTGAAATGGCCTTCTGTTTAAGGCATAAAGCCAACATGTGAAGGCGATAACAGGCCCAGGCCTGAGGAGAGAGTGTGCATTATCAGCCACAACGCGATTTGTTAAACGATCGCATCATTCTGGTGACCGGTGCCAGCGACGGCATCGGCAAAGAAGCGGCGCTGACTTACGCTCGCCATGGCGCGAGCCTCATTCTGTTGGGTCGAAACGAAGCGAAATTGCAGCAGGTTGCGCGTGAGATTGAACAAGAAGGCCAGCGAGCGCAGTGGTTTACCCTCGATATGGCAAGCTGCACCCCGGAAACGTGCCAGCAACTGGCTGAGACCATTGCGACGATCGTGCCGCGTCTGGACGGTGTGTTGCACAATGCCGGTTTACTTGGGGATGTATCGCCAATGAGCGAGCAAGTTCCGTCAGTCTGGAACGAGGTGATGCAGGTCAACGTGAATGCCACCTTTTATCTCACCCAGGCGCTTCTTCCTTTATTACTTAAATCTGACTGCGGTTCTCTTGTTTTCACCTCCTCAAGCGTTGGACGCCAGGGACGTGCTAACTGGGGCGCTTACGCCGTGTCAAAATTTGCCACCGAAGGGATGATGCAGGTACTGGCCGAAGAGTACCAAAACCGTGTGCGGGTCAACTGTATTAACCCCGGCGGTACGCGCACCAAAATGCGTGCCAGCGCCTTCCCGACGGAAGATCCACAAAACCTGAAAACCCCCGCCGATATTATGCCGCTTTACCTGTGGCTAATGGGCGATGACAGCCGCCGTAAAACCGGTATGAGTTTTGATGCCCAACCGGGTCGCAAACCAGGAATCTCACAATGAGCGAAGAACGATATCAGCAACGCCAGCAGCGCGTAAAAGAGCGTGTCGATGCGCGCGTCGCCGCTGCACAGGATGAACGCGGGATCATTATTGTCTTTACCGGGAACGGTAAAGGGAAAACCACTGCGGCGTTCGGAACAGCAACCCGCGCAGTCGGCCATGGTAAAAAAGTGGGTGCCATTCAGTTTATCAAAGGGACATGGCCGAACGGCGAACGCAACCTGCTGGAACCACTGGGCGTGGAATTTCAGGTAATGGCAACCGGTTTCACTTGGGATACGCAAAACCGTGAAAGTGACACCGCTGCGTGTCTCGCAGTCTGGGAACATGCCGAACGGATGCTGGCCGATCCCGCTCTGGATATGGTGCTGCTGGATGAACTGACCTATATGGTGGCCTATGATTACCTGCCGCTAGAAAGGGTACTGGACGCGTTACGCAAACGCCCGGCAAGCCAGACGGTGATTATCACCGGACGCGGCTGCCACCGCGATATTCTTGATCTGGCAGATACCGTCAGCGAATTGCGGCCAGTGAAACATGCTTTTGAAGCGGGTGTAAAAGCGCAACAGGGTATTGATTACTGACGCAACGTCAGTCCGTCGTCATCGAAAACGAAACTATTTTGCCAGTGAAGACCGAGCCGGAAACCTTAACAAACAGCTTCTTTCAGCGCGGTGAGATTTAACGCAAAAGGCAAAGGCTGAGCCAAAGCCTGGTGGTAGACATAGCCAAAGGAGATGCTTTTCGGTTAGCAACAAAAAAGGGGCGTTCGCCCCTTTTCTCTTATTCTTTATCAAGATCAGTCGTTTTTAGTACGCGAACTGCCAGGACGACGACCACCACCACCGGACTTGCCAGCCGGTTGGCTGTGGCGTTTTACCGCACGGCGGATCTGGTTCGCTTTCATGCGACGGCGATCTTTCTCCACGGCCACTTTAGACTGCGTTTCCGCGTCCAGCCCGACCAGCTCACGCAGGTAGTTGGTTTGTGCCAGATCCAGTTCCGTCCAGCCGCCACGCGGCAAACCTTTAGGCAGCGGAATATCACCGTAACGCACGCGGATCAGGCGGCTGACTTGCACGCCAACCGTTTCCCACAGGCGACGTACCTCACGGTTACGTCCTTCGGTCAGGGTTACGTTGTACCACTGGTTAATGCCTTCGCCACCGCTGAACTTAATGGTTTTAAACGCCGCCGGACCATCTTCCAACTGCACACCGCGCGACAGATCGCGTAATTTCGCGTCATCGACTTCGCCAAAGACACGTACGGCGTATTCACGCTCAACTTCACGGCTCGGATGCATCAGGCGGTTCGCCAGTTCACCATCGGTGGTAAACAGCAAGAGGCCGCAAGTATTAACGTCGAGGCGACCCACTGCAATCCAGCGCGCACCGCGCAGTTTCGGTAGACGATCAAACACTGTTGGGCGCCCTTCCGGATCGTTACGCGTGCAGAGTTCACCTTCCGGTTTGTAGTACGCCAGTACGCGGCAGATCTGCTCCACGGACTCTTTCACCGATATGAGGTGACCGTCGATACGGATTTTCAGGCCAGGGGTCACGTCTACGCGATCGCCCAATGTGGCGATTTTGCCGTCCACGCTTACGCGGCCAGCCTCAATAATAGATTCGATTTCACGGCGGGAACCGTGGCCAGCTCGCGCCAGCACTTTCTGTAGTTTCTCGCTCATAGAGCTTCCTTCAGGTGTCGCCTTCACAGGCGTCTGGTATACTTTCAAAAACAATGAGTTAACCTAAAAACAAGACTAACTCACTGATATGTAACTATTTCATGGTACACAGCATGGCAAACAATATGTCACACAAGCTGTCACACACAATGATTCGTGGGCGCACATACTACACGAATTTTAGATTAAATGATTCAACTCGTTTCATCCGAGTTTCACTCGGTACTGACAGTTTAAAACAAGCCGAAATGCTGATGAGCCAAGTTCGCCCTTTTATCCCCCTTGTACAGAATGGAACCATGAGCGTAGAAGTGTTCAAACTGCGCCTGCAAGGTTTCCGGGACGCCACAAAAAAGGATTTCGACGAATACCTGCTGAACTGGCTTAGAGGTGGTCTTGAAGAGGCTAAACGATTGCCAGAATTAGGACGGTATCACAAGGAAATCACTGGCGAGCCTTTATCGCCGCCAGATACAGCAAACGAAGCGCAAGGCTACGCTAACCACCATTTGGACAAGATGTACAGTGGCGACGATATGACAGCCCGAATGATGATCGCTGCGCTGAAAACGAAAAAGTTGGATGTCAAAGATGCAGATCTTGACCAGATTAACCGCGTCTCAAGCCAGATAGATATGAACCAGGCTCTTATGTCACAGGCTTATGAAGCATTCTATTCGCGTGATTTGACACGATACCAACAGATCATTGATTCGATGGGGTCAGCTTTACAAAATGCAGTCCCGCCAGTTAACCCCGCGCCAGTAGAGCAAAATATTGAGACAATTACTGAGGCTGCACCAGCATCCGGTCCAAGGCTGTTGGAAGCATGGTATGACTATATAAAGGATAAAGGTCAAAAGTGGCGGAAACAGACAGCCAACGAGAATCAGCGCTTCTTTGATATCCTCTACCATGTTGTTGGTGATATTCCCGTCGATAAAATATCTAAACAACATATAAGGGAAGCTCTCAAGGTCGCGGAGAATCTACCAACGCGAACAAGATTACCTTATTCCAGAATGAGTCTTGTAGAGTGCATTGATTACGATGTCCCCGAGGATGACCTGATTGCCAGTGAGCACGTCCACAAGCATTTAAAGCTTTGGCGCTCCTTGTTTAAAACGTACTTGGTCGATCAGAAGGATATTTTGACCAAATCCCCTACCGATGGGATTAGTTATGAGGTGAAACCCAATAGGGGTGGAAACTATACAGCCAGCGAACTGAGTCGGATCAAAGAGTATCTTTTCGCTCTACCAGATAGTGATTATCGTAAATGGTATTTCCTCACCCTGGTTTATACAGGTGCTCGTCGTGGTGAGATAGAAAAGATCCGCAAGCACCACATTAGGAAGGATGAGGAAACCGGGCGTTGGTATATCTTTATCGATGGAGGGAAAACCGAACACGCCCGGCGACAAGTTCCAATCCATAGGGCTATAGAGGCGGGCCTATTGGCTTGTGTGGAAAGCCTGAAGGACTCCGATTCTGTATTTAATCTTCCGAACTATACGACCATTACGGAGGATTGGGTGGGCTTGCTCAGGCTGCTTGATATTCCTGATTACAACGAGTTTGGACTCAAGCGACGAGTTCATTCGTTACGACATACATTTATTAGCAATGCTATTGCCGCAGTCGGAAATTCAACCTTGGTGCAATTCGTTGTTGGTCATAGCAGAACCCAATTATTAGGTATCACAGCCAGGTATACGCACACACCGCCGCTTAAAGATTTGCTAACCGTAATTGATTGCATTCATTGAATGTTCCTGTTTTCCTAAATCATAGGTTAAGGCTGGCTGGCTTCTTCAATCGGCGTTAACATACCCCGCAAATCTACAGGGAGTTTTATGTTATGCAGATTTGCAGGATGGATTACAACGACGTATCAGCAGACGGGAGACGGCTTAAACTTCATGTTTACGGTGTCGGAACGTTTCCAGTATTTTCGGGGATAGCACCAGTAACCAACATCGCAGAGTGTGCATTTATACGGAATGCGGCTTTGCCTGTCGGCACGTACTGGATCGTTGATGCCCCGTCCGGGAGTATTGCCAATCAGGTAGAACGATTTGTTAAGGATTTCAGGAATGGAACAAACCACGACGAGTGGTTTGGATTATTCAACGCTTCCACAATGAGTGATCACGTTTTCGTTAATGGCGTTGACAGAGGATCTTTCCGGCTTCACCCGTTGCGCCCAAATGGTGAGGGGGAGTCGTGGGGATGCATAACTTTCTATAACATTCCTGATTTCCAGTTAGTCAGAACCTCATTACTTGCACGTAAGAAAGTTCGAGTGCCAGGAGGTAAAGGATTAATGGCATATGGGCGTATAGACGTAACAGGGCGGACTGATTATGCGTCATGCAAATTTAACAATTAACATACTGATCGGTTTGCTCTGCTTTGTGGCTTCATTCTTTATCGTGCTGTTCCCTCTGGGCGGACTGGTCGAGTATTTGTCTCAAATCAGTAATGATTTTCTGAACCGCACCGGGTTAGGATTTGCTGATGGCGAAGCTGATCCATCGTTTCTATGGGTGCTGTTCCTACTCATGCTCGTTGTTACTGCGCTGTTGATGTTCATTATTCAGAAACTACGGCGAAAATATCAGTAGCCAAACATAAACAAAGGGCCTCAGTGGCCCTTTCTGTTATCTGTCATCGGCGAGACTCCCCCAGCCTATCCTATGCCCGAACATAAAAGGGTATAGGTCTGTCCTCTCTAGTGGGAAAATATCTTTCGAGTTTGGACACATCCACCAGGCACGGCGATCCGGGGGTGGGTGGGGCCATGATCATGTTTCACAAATATCTACTCTCGTCAATACTGATCATTTGCACAGCACTCGTTCTTTACACTTCTTGACACTTCAACCCCATACCGATCAGCCTCTTCAGGCCATTCCTTTGGATTCAACAACTTAGTAAATACACAATAGTATTCTGTCTTTTTACAGTGTGGACCAGTGGCCCCGCCGGGCCACCCCGGAGGCGTCCCGCCTCCCCTGTGCGCCTGTGGCGCGTTATCTTGTGGCAAGCAATACAAACCCACAGGGTTGAGAGTGGTAGCGCCACAGGCGCATACAGAGAGCGGGCCTACAGAGGCCATTTGAGGGGCGAAGGCTTTCGCCCCGATTTGTGTTGATAATGATTACCATTTGCAAATGATATTGATTTTCATCAACAGAAAAAATGCTAAAGCAATTTCTTGAAGGGAAATTGTAAATTTGCCAGGCAACACTATTACGAAACAATAATTAATTTCCCACAAATACAGTAACTTAAAGGCGCTTGGGGAGTCAGATCACTTTACCCGCTTTGTGGTTATAGTACATTAAGTAACCATCTTTTACCTACTTAAACAGCCCATAAGGCCCGTTTACCTCCCCTGCCGGGTCATTACTCTGCCATTAAACGCGATTAAACCCGATTTAATTAACTAAAAAGACACATCGTAAAATTTATGATTTTTGTCGTTTACAAGTGCCTGTTTTTGATCAAGAATTGATCACAGTTAGGATCTGGAGGGTACAGAATGAATTTCGTAGAGGGCTGTAAATCAGTTCAGGAAGTTAAAGCGGTAGCGACAGAGCTACTCAAACAGGGCAAGGGGCTGACGCTGTACCGTGACGCCTGGTTATTGGGTTATGAGTTAATGCTGAGGGTGTCGGATCTGCGCTCTATCCGTTATGACGACATCAAAGGCGATCACCTTGTTCTGTCCCAACAGAAAACGGGTGAATCTATCCGGGTGAGGCTCACCGATACCGCTAAACGCATCATAGCGGCCCGGAGAGAGGCGAACCCTGATCATGTGTACCTCTTACAGTTGGACAGCCACAGGAGCAAGGGAAAGCCTGTGAGCCGCTCCAAATTGCATGAGGAAATTAGCTACGCCGGGGAAAAGCTGGGGCTGAATCTTTCGACCCACAGCATGAGGAAGAGTAAACCAACTATCGGATATGACAATGGGGAGGATATAGCAGTTATTAGCAAGGCATTAGGACACAAATCGTTATCCAGTACATTGCATTACATCGGCGCTACACAGCGCAAAGTAGATGATTTTAGCGATAAATACTCGTTAGAAGGCCTGTTATGAAAAGACCGATTCTCCCCTGTTTCAAACGTTGCGCATTTATCCCTAATGCAATGATCACTCTAGCGTTTGTAATTATTGGGGTCTTTTACGCCAATGAGGTTTACGCAGGACGAATTACCATGAGCAACCCACAGGAAGAGACCACAGAGGACGGTAAGCGCGTCTGTATTTACTCCAACAGCATTTACACGTTTACCACGGTTACCAAGTCTTTACACTGCCCTGTCAGTAAGACATTTGATACAGAAGATGCCAAATGATTTCGGTGAAAGCAAAGTTTCATGGCTTAAGCCACAAGAAGATGCTGAATGAAACCGAGACACATAAAGCAAAAAGGCTCCCACAAGGGGAGCCTTTCTTGTATGGGCCTTAGTTCTGGCCCCCTTGCATCAGCATATTGAATGCAAATTGTTGATTATTCTCCACCTCAGATCTAACGAGGTCTTTAAGTTGACCCTCCTGAACTTTGATATTCACGTTAACATTAAGAGGTTGCTGGAGCCACGCTGGCGGCATCATCAGCGGATTGCCTACCGTATCAACTTTAAGTTGTGGAGGCGTAATCGTTGGTGTAGGCGGAACATAACCCGGATTGGAGTAAGAACTTACCCAGCCATCGGTTTTGTCCGCTGGTTTGGCAAAGTCTGGGTTGGTTGGGAGGTCTGGGCTATGGATGAAATCCCACATTTTACCCAGCGGGCTATCTTTCTTCAGATTGCCTCCGGCTGTGGTGTCCTGCCCATACATGGCGTCGTTAGCGTCCATGACTTTATCCCAGGCATAATCCCCACCTACCGAACCGATCGCAATGCCCCAGCCAACAGGACCGCCGGAGAGAGCCGCCGCTCCGCCTACCTTGCCAACTTTCGGACCCCGGCCCGGTTTGTTTGGCTTGTCTTTACCTTCCCCACCAGATCCGCCAGTTGTAGCGGCTTCAATGCCACCAATAGCGGCGATCCCTTTCATGACCCCCAACAGCTTTGTAAGCGGGTTGAGCATGGTCAACAACCATTTAAAGGCCCCGCCCAACTTCCAGATAGAGCCAGCGAACAGAGCCACCCCTGCGGCGTAAGCTGCCATTTCACCAAAGGCTTTAAGCTGCTCACCAGAGATACCCATCTTGCTGGCGTAAAACTCAATGATCCGGGCAACCAAAACAACGGTATCGTGAAGCTCTAAGAATGCATCAGTTGCACCCTCTACAATCTGCCCCGCGATATGTCCGAAGAATTCCAGCGTATCACCGGATCCATCGATAGCGGCAGAAATAGAGTTAAACATGGTGGTCAATGAGTTACCGAAACCCGAAGTGAAGAATATGTTCATTGCATTCTGGACCGAGGTCTGTAGACGCTGCCACGCTGCACGGTTGGAGTTAACCGCCTTATCAAGTGCCCCACCTGCCCGCGCTGCGGCTTTCATCTGCTTAGCCACATAAGGGAGAATGTCCTTGGAGAACAGCTTGCCCTGTTGCATCAGGTCAAACAGGTCTTTTTCTGTCAGGTTGGTAACGCCTTTCATCTGGTTGAGAGCCTTGACGAACAGACCCACAGCGCCGGGGAGAGCCTCAGCAAGCTGGCCCTTCAATTCCTCAGACATGATCTGGCCTTTACCCATCATCTGCTGAAGCGATTTCATTGCCCTGCTTTGCTCATCTGCGGAGGCACCAGTGACAAGGCCCCATTCACTAGCACCCTCAAAGATGGATCGCATTTGATCACGTGGCAACTTGTCACCAACTGAGGCGGCAAACTGTGTGTAATCCTTGGATGTTTTAAGCAAATCCAAACCCAAGCGGTTGGACTGATCGCGGAGATAATCAAATTCTTTCGCGGCTTTATCTGTGGAACCGGTGATCGCTGTCAGACCCGACATAGCGGATTCAAAGTCCTGCCCTGTTTCCATAATCTTACCGGACAGAGCCACAGTTGCCGCAATGGTGATCGCCCCGCCCGCACCCTCGATCATGCTAGTATCGAGTTTATTGACTTTGGCGGTTACAGGGATTGAATAGCCACGCATCCCAACTTTGCCTTGCTGGCGCATGTTTTGCTGAAGTTTGCTCACCCTTGCGTTGTACTCGGAAAGGGCAAGGCCGCCCCGATGATACTCTTTAGTAAGCTGTGCAAACTCCTGAAGGTGTCCAGCACGTTGTGCCGGGGTCACGTTGGCGTTAGCCGCTGCGGTGCTAAACCGGATCCCTTTGGCCCGGATGGTTGCCAGTTTGCGCTCTGCTGCGGCTTTCACTTTTGCCGCTGCGGCGGCTGCTTTGGCCTCTTCCTTTGCCTGGGTGATGGCTGCACGGGCTGCATCGTCCTGCTGTTTGCGGCGTACTTTGGTGTAGGCGTTTTCCTGGAATGGCATTTTAAGCGGCTTCATTTTGTTAGAAACCTTTTCCCACTCCTTGCCCACTTGCTTGATTTGGTTAACAACTCGGGAATATGAGTTCTTATCAACCTCAAATGTCGTGCGGTTCGTGGTCCTGGTGACCACAACATTTCCAGATGCCATTATTTACCCCCTTCCAGTTGGGTAGCCATTAGCGGGCGGGAAGCCTTGTTAATCTCGACTTGTCTCAGACCATTGACTGATTTAGTTAGCAGTGATACAGAGCGACCGTTGGCGCTGTAGCCCTGGTTTTTATGACACAGAGCAATGCCCCGGCTCTTGATGGTTTGGCCCTTCTGGGCGCTGTCTGCTGACGTTGGGAGGCTCTCCCCCATCACATCGTTGAATTTGTTAATCAGGGCTTCCAGATCCGCAACTGCGGCGGCTGATTTGTTTACAAGGGTCCGAGCGGAGGATTGCTGCTCCTGTGCCTGCTGGGCGGCATTGGCCTGTGCCAGTTGAGCCAAAAGGTTTTTATAGGCTTCCATGTGTGGTCCTTTAATGGGTGAAGAGGTAGACGAGAGTAAAGAGGGTTAAAATTGCCCAGGGCAACTTAAAGGGGATATGCAGACAAAAGGCAATGAATCGGGAAAGGTGTGTTTGACGGTTTACCAGACGCTTTCCGAGGTAATCTC
>NZ_SJOP01000027.1 GCF_004331415.1 Kosakonia quasisacchari | reverse complement strand
CCCGACCGGGGTTCGACAACTGGCGCAGCCAGTTGGACAGACCAGGAACGCAGTGAGTGGGCTGCCCGTAGGGTGAGCGCAGCGAATCAATCCCCCCCTCACCGCTATATTCTGAGCGTCATAAACAGACATTGAGCATGACAAAAAGGGGTCAATATCAGCGTGCGGACCGTAACAAACGCAGGCGATTAAATATGCTGCTGCCGCCATTGCCTGACATGGTCGATCAGGACGCGGAGTTTGGGTGCCATATTGCGACGTTGAGGGAAGTAGAGATAGAAGCCCGGAAAATAAGGAAGATAATCATCCAGCAGTGAAACAAGCTGCCCGGTTTCAACAAACGGCCTGAACGTATCCTCCGTGGCAAACGTAATGCCGCCACCAGCCAAAGCGAGCCGCAACATAAGGCGTAGATCATTAGTGGTGATCTGCGGTTCAATCGCCAGACTGAAAGGTTCTCCCGCCTCCTCAAATTCCCAGCGATAAGGGGCGACATCTTTGGCAGGACGCCAGCCGATACACCGATGATGGATCAATTCACGCGGATGCGCGGGTGCGTTGTTCGTCGCGAGATACGCGGGTGAGGCAACCGCCATTTCACGTTGTTTTTCAGTAAGCGCGACGGCGATCATATCCTTTTCGATCACCTCTCCAAGCCTTACGCCAGCATCATAACCCGCGGCCACAATATCAAACTCCTCATCCGTCACGACAATATCAACTGTCACGGCAGGATTGGCCGCCGCAAACGAAGCGATCAGCGGGCCGGAAAGAAATGCTTCGGCTATTGAGGTCACTGCAATCCGAAGACATCCTCGCGGCATATTCTCCGACGCGACCTCTTCGAACGCCGTTTCAATACTGGATAACGGTGATGACAGGGATTGACGCAGCCGTTCTCCCGCTTCCGTCAGGGTTACTGAGCGCGTCGTACGCATTACCAGCATTGTGCCGAACGCATCCTCAAGTCGTCTTATTCCCTGACTGATCGCCGATCGGGTGACGCCCAGACGAGCGGCGGCTGCGCTGAAATTACGCTCTTCTGCCACCGCGATAAAAACAGGTAAAAGATTGAGATCAATTTTCATTGTTTAACACTGCTAACCAGTGAGTCCAGTAAAAGCAGGATACTGCAACCAATCGTTACGTTCTATGATCGTTTCGAACTCAACTGAAGGAGCATGCTATGAATAAAGTGATATTAATTACCGGCGCATCCAGTGGAATTGGAGAAGGTATTGCCAGGGAGCTTGGAAACGCAGGCGCGAAGGTGTTATTAGGGGCTCGCAGACTGGAGCGCATCGAAGCCATTGCCGCAGAAATACGCAGCGCGGGCGGTATTGCTGAGGCGCGTGAGTTAGATGTTACCCGCCGCCAGTCGATGACGGGCTTCGTGCAGGCCGCGCTTGATCAATGGGGCCGCGTAGATGTGCTGATCAACAATGCAGGCATCATGCCGCTCTCTCCGCTTGCCGCAGGCAAACAGGATGAATGGGAGCGCATCATCGACGTGAATATCAAAGGAGTGCTCTGGGGCATTGGCGCTGTTCTTCCCGTGATGGAAGCGCAGGGCTTCGGTCAGATAATCAATATTGGATCTATCGGTGCCCTTTCAGTCGTACCAACCGCCGCCGTCTATTGTGCCTCGAAATTCGCGGTACGCGCGATTTCGGATGGTTTACGTCAGGAAAGCCCAAATATTCGTGTGACCTGTGTCAATCCCGGCGTGGTGGAAAGTGAACTTGCCTCAACCATTACCCATCCGGAAACCAGGGCGGCGATGGATGAGTACCGTGCTGTGGCACTTAAACCTGCGGATATTGCCCGTGCCGTGCGGCAGGTCATTGAGGCCCCTGAGAGCGTTGATACAACAGAAATAACCATCAGACCAACCGCATCAGCCAACTGACATTCCTGACTGATGGCACGTCGGATCCATTGTCTAAAAGTAGAGGGTCTGGTTTGCCGCGAAACATACAATGGAACGATGCTAATTCCTCGCTACACCGGTGATGTTACGTCTGCTCCTCGCCCGGAGCAGACATGGCTATGCCTTGGTTTGCCGCTTCGTGCCAGAAACGATACTCAGATCTACTCACGAATGCGTGAATAACGCGTGATTAACGCAGCCCTGGCCGATTAACGTGGTACGCACAGCCTCAATAAGCGGGGTATGCGGTTCGTGGCCTAAGAAAGCGATCAGTTTTGCATTGTCCATCTGTATTGCCTGTTCCCATAAATAGCGCATCTCCAGCATTTCATGCAGTGTGGTGTTGAAAGGTGCCATCGCCGTGATGAGCCACCAGGGAAATGATTTTACCTTCGCGTTAACACCCGCAAGCTGTGCGACACGCTGTATGGCTCCGGCCATCGCCGTACCATCGGCATCCCAGTGTCCCCGCATATGTAAGCAGGCAAAAGGGTCAAGTTGCTCCCGACGCGCCAACAGTGCAACCAGCGTTTCGGCGACATCCGATAGGTAGGCCCACTGATGGCCTGTCCCGGCTTTGCCTGGGTTTTTAATTATCCGCGGGGATTGCCCCGGTTTGATCAATCCCTGCGAAAACCAGTTGTTGCCTGCGTCAGGGCCAAAGAAGTCACCGGCCCGCAGAATCAGCACCTTTCCGCCACGCTGTGCATAAGCGAACAAAGCCTTCTCCATTTGCACTCGTATTGCCCCTTTTCTGGTGACAGGATTTTGGGGAGAGTCTTCCCGTAAAAGTGGAAAGGCGTCCGGACCATAGTTGTAAACGGTGCCCGGGAGAACGATTAATGCACCATTTCGCTCTGCGGCATTGATGGTGTTCTGTAACATTGGCAAAACCAGTTGTTCCCAGTTTCGATAACCTGGCGGATTAACAGCATGAACAATCACATCACACTCTGACGCGGCAGTCGCGACCTGCTCAGCATTCAGCGCATCACCCTTTATCCACGTCATACTCTCGTGCTCTTCATTCTGCGGGGCGTTGCGGCGCAACGCATGAACGTCCCATTTTTCGCGGATGAGTTTACGGGCGATTTCACCACCGATTCCGCCTGTTGCGCCCAGTATGAGTACCTTGTTATTGCGGTTCATTGTCTTACCTTTGCCGGATGTCTGTTGACATCGTAGTGCCTGCACAAGCTAAATGTAATTGCATGACATCAGACAGCAGGTATGCATTTTTGTATGAAGCTAAATATTCCATGGGAATGGTATCGAACCTTCCTGGCGGTGATGAAAGAAGGTTCCCTGTCGGGAGCCGCACGCATGCTTTCCATCACCCAACCCACAGCGGGGCGTCACGTAGCGGCACTGGAATCCGCCCTTGGTCTGGTCTTGTTTACACGTTCTCAGACTGGCCTGCAGGCCACGGATGCGGCGGTAGCGATTCAGGGACATGCGCAAGCGATGGAAAACACGGCCAGTATGATTGAGCGTTCGGCGGCCAGCTTCAGTGCCCACTCCGCCGGGTTACATGGCGTGGTTCGCGTATCTGCGAGCGAAATTATCGGCACCGAAGTGCTGCCCCCCCTGATAGCACAAATTAAAGAAGATTATCCGCAACTTACCATTGAACTGGTGCTGTCTAACCGACTACAGGATTTATTGAACCGGGAAGCGGATATTGCGGTACGCATGAGCACACCGGTGCAGGAACAACTGATTGCGCGTCGGTTGGGCAGTATTGAAATTGGTCTGCATGCCTCGCCGTCCTATCTGGCACGCCACGCCGCACCGGAAAGTATTGACGAGTTGTTCACCCATACGCTTGTGGGCTTTGATAAAACGACGCCCTTTATTTTACAGGCACTGAAACACTTTCCTCAGTTAAATCGTGAACGCTTTACCGTGCGCACTGACAGTGATGTAGCGCAATTGAACCTAATCCGCGCAGGCTCAGGCATAGGGATGTGTCAGGTTCAACTGGCCGATTTCCCTGTTCCGTTAGAGAGATTGATGCCTGATTTCTTTGCATTTCATCTCGACACCTGGCTGGTGATGCATGAGGACTTGCGGCACAGTAAGGCCTGTAAAACGGTGTTTGATATTCTCGCAGCAGGCTTACAGGCTTATATCAACAACGTAGGGACATGAAGACGGCCACCTCAGCGCCAGCAGGTGACGGAATATTTGGCCTGGTAGGCAGAAATCGCATGTAAATACCCGCGACCTCAATTTTGTCAGGAATGTCATTACTGTGAACCTTTTCAGAAGGCAGACTGTCTGCTTCTCGCTCGGAGCAGACCTGCCGCTCTTCAGCTTTTCCGTTTCGTGCCGGGAGGTGTCTGGATTATATGTGCTGATTCACTCCCTCCAGTATCGAAAATTATTATATGTTCGACCGTTCGTTGTGCTGTTTTCCTGGGTTCAGATATCGTCCTGATATTTATCCTGTTTCCGGTTGAGAGACGATACAATTAATCCTGCCACTGCAGCGGCCAGTCCGGATAACGCGGCAATACCCATAGCCCATCGGGGACCGATATTATCAGCCACCCAGCCCGTCACTGGCGCGCCAATTGGCGTTGTTCCCATGGCAACAGCAACCCTCAGCGCCATCACCCGACCGCGCATTACCGGCGTGGTTGAAAGCTGCATCAGACTGTTCGTGGCATTGGTGAAAAACATTGCTGCACTGCCGGTGACGATAAGTGAAGCCGCAAAAAACCAGTAATCCGGAGACAATGCAGCGGCGGCACAGCCACATGCGAACACACCGGCACTGACAACCAGATGGCGGAATTTAATGCGGTCATAACCCGCATTCAGTAACGCTCCAGCCAGGGTTCCTGTGGCTATAACGGATGACAGAAAACCATATCTGGCAGCGTCAGCATGGAAGATTCTTATCCCCATAGAAGACAGGAATATCGGAAAATTCAGACCAAATGTCCCGATAAAAAAAAGCATCAACAGGATTGCAATCAGATCCGGGCGCCCCCTGACGTAAGAAAGGCCTTCGGTAAATGCTCCCCTGCGCCGGGATGCCCTGCCGGACAGATTCAGCTCTGCTTTTCTCAGGAAAAACAGGGAGGCCAGGATGCCCAGAAACGAGAAACCATTGATCAGAAAGCACCATCCGGTTCCGGCAGAGGCGATAAGCACGCCTGAAACCGCCGGACCGATAAAACGTCCGGCATTAAAGGACATCGAGTTCAGCGCGACGGCATTGGAGAGATCGCTTTCGCCGACAAGCTCTGACACAAATGTCTGGCGAACCGGAGCATCAACCGCCGTAATACTGCCGAAAAGAAAGGCGAACACATACAGATGCCACAGCTGAATAATTCCTCCCACCGTCATCAGACCAAGCATGACCCCCAGTCCCCCCATCGCTCCCTGAGTGAACATCAGTAATTTCCGCTGGTTAAACCTGTCAGCAGCAATGCCAGTCCATGGCAGGAAAATAAAATGCGGGGCAAACTGCAGCGCCATAACCGTTCCCAGGACTGAGCCGTTATGCGGTGTCAGAATGACAAAAACCAGCCAGTCCTGTGCGGTGCGCTGCATCCAGGTTCCGATATTAGACACAAACGCCCCGGCAGCCCAAAGCCGGTAGTTAAAATTACGCAACGATCGGAAAACAGCGTTGTTGAAAGGTTTCATTTTTGGCGCGGATTATTTCCGCCATGAAACTGACCAAAATGATGTGCGGAAAAAAGAGCAATACCAGCCATACCAACAAACAGAGCAATCGCGTCCGACCAGCGGGCTATATCAACCCGGCCTGAATAGATAAGCAGCACCCAGGCCAGTATCAGATTGGCCAATCCCCACAGGACATTGACCATGGATGATGAAAGCCCTTTGCCGGAAGGTGTGGCAAAAGGTGTCTGAAACGCTCTGCCCAGAACGCCACTGATAACATGGGGCACGGCGTTCATAAGACAAATACCCCCACCGAACAGGGATAAATAATGTAACAGGCTCATTTATTCTTCCTGTTTTCCAGTTCTGTGAGGATATCGGCTGCCCGTGCAGTTTCGCCAAGCCGGGGAAAGATATTCTGTACACTCCAGTTATGCGCTTCCGGTCGGTTGTCGGTCATGGCGTCAAGGGGCAACACCACATTGAAACCGCAATCCCAGGCCTGCCGTGCCGTTGCTTCCACCCCTGTACCGGTTGACACACCGGTGATGATGACCTGGGTCACGCCGAGAGATTTCAGACGGGACTCCAGCTCAGTTGTGGAGAAGGCTCCCCAGCTGTATTTGGTCACAATAATATCTGACGGTTGTGGGGCAATCTCTGTAATGAAGTCGGTGAAGTCCTCCGGCAACGTATCGGGCAGACTGCGGCGATCGTCCCGTCTTCCCGGAGGTATCCCCGCGACACTGACCAGCACAACAGGCAAATGACGCTGACGAAAAGCCTTTATCAGAGCTGCGCCGTTCTCAACAACAGCGGAGACTGAAGCATTGTAAGGTGCACCAATAATGCCTTTCTGCAAATCAATAACAATTAATGCCGGGAGGAGATCAAGTTCAGTCAGGGCCATATCTGCTCCGGAAAATTCGTAATATTAAAAACCGTTATTTCTCCACAAGCTTTTGTAGCAAGCCGATAGCAGCCAGAACCTGCCGCTGCTCTTCTCCCGTCAGATGTTGTGCCACTGCACGGCTTAGCCAGTCCTGGCGTGCAGATCGCCCTTCCTGAAGAAGGGAGAGGCATTTATCCGTTAACGATATAATGATCTGGCGGCCATCCTCTGGATCCGCCGTTCCTCTGACCAGCCCCTTTGACTGCAGGGCTGAAACAAGCGTTCTCATCGACTGATGACGAATTCCCTCCGCCCGTGCCAGAGAGGAAATCGTCATCGGGCCTTCTTTTTCCAGCCTCAGCAGTGCCGACGACTGACCGGGGCTCAGATCACTGGTATGCCCTTCGTCACGCAAGCGTCGCTTTAGCATGCTGAAAAACTGCCGCAGCTCTGCGGCAATGGCTGAATTGACAGCATCGCTGTCGGTGTATTTTTTGATAGTCATGAAATCACCTTAAACATATACAGCTAAACTGTAAAGTTAAACTGTATTTCTATTCCCTACCCTGACTCTGTTGTGTCACTTAATTTTTCTCCGGGAAGGGTTTGAACCAGTTCAATGACGAGTGCACGGATGAATAACGTGCTCCCATCCGGCGCGCACCGGAAACTCTTTTTTACAGCTCAGCTTAATCGTTGACTGCTTCAAAAAAATTCCCGTATTTGTTATATTGTTGCTCATTGCTTATTCACCTCTGCGGTGCCAAAAAGAACAAGATTCACCGCAACCCAGGACTATAAAATGTTAGATTACCGCTTCCCGACAGCTTTGCAGATGGTTCTCAGCGTAGCGATGGCGGAGCAAGTGGGTGAACGTTCGACGAGTGCGATTCTGGCCTACGGCCTGGAAGCGAATCCGAGCTTTATCCGCAAATTAATGGTTCCGCTCACGCGTGACGGCATTATCGTCTCAACGCTTGGCCGCAACGGGTCAATTCACCTCGGCCGCCCGGCGGAAGAGATCACCCTGCGCGATATCTACCTTTCCGTCATCGAAGATAAAAAACTGTGGGCGTCGCGTCCTGACGTACCGGCCCGCTGCGTAGTCAGCGCTAACGCGTGTTGGTACTTCAAATCCATCGCCGAAGAAGCGGAGCAGGCTTCGTTACAGGTATTAGCGCGCCATACCGTGGCAAGCGCGCTGGAAGAGGTCAAAAAAGCCGATACCAGCGGATGGGATCCGGTGCCGGAACTTATTGCCCAGTATAAAAAAACGTCTTAATTATTTACTTATTGCGAAAAAAACCGCCTTCATTGTGAAGGCGGTTTTTTTGTATCTGCAACAATTTACGCAGGCAAAACGTCATTTACCGGTTTACCGCGCGCCACGAATTTACGCAGCGTTACGTAAAACACCGGTGTTAAAAACAGCCCAAACAGCGTCACGCCCAGCATACCGGAGAACACCGTGATCCCGGTGACGCCGCGCACTTCTGCACCCGCACCATGACCGAGGATCAGCGGAATCGTCCCAGCAATGAAGGCAATGGAGGTCATAACAATTGGGCGTAAACGCAGGCGGCAAGCCTCCAGCGCCGCTTCCATGATCCCTTTCCCCTGGATTTCCAGCTCGCGGGCAAACTCCACGATCAGAATCGCGTTTTTACACGCCAACCCCATGAGTACCACCAAACCAACCTGCACGAACACGTTGTTATCGCCACCGGTCAGCCAGACGCCAAACAGCGCGGACAGCATCGTCATCGGGACGATAAGGATCACCGCCAGCGGCAGCGTCCAGCTTTCATACAGCGCCGCCAGCACGAGGAAAGCCAGTAAAACCGCGACCGGGAAGACGATCAGCGCCGTATTGCCCTGCGTGGCCTGCTGGTAGCTCAGATCCGTCCATTCAATATTCATCCCATTTGGCAGTATCTGCTTAGACATCCCGTCCAGTTGCGTCATCGCCTGCGAAGAAGAGAGGATGCGCGGATCGGCATCGCCAATCAGATCCGCCGCCGGATAACCATTGTAGCGAATCACCGGATCCGGCCCGTAGGTGGTACTGATATTCACCATACTGCCGATCGGTACCATTTCGCCCTGATTATTACGGGTGCGCAAATTAGCGATATCTTCCACGCTGTCACGGAACGGCCCGTCGGCCTGCGCCATCACGCGCCAGGTACGACCGAACTGGTTGAAATCGTTCACATAAGACGATCCCAGGTAGGTTTGCAGCGTACCGAAAAGATCGGTCAGCGACACGCCCTGCGCTTTCGCCTTATCACGATCAACCTGCACATCCAGCTGCGGAACGTTAGCCTGGTAGGTTGAGATGGGGAAATGCATCCCCGGCGTCTGCATAATCGCACCGGACATGGTATTCACCGCACTTTGCAGCGCGCCATAACCAAGACCGCCACGATCCTGGATGTACAGCGAATAACCAGAACCCTGGCCCAGCCCTAAAATCGGCGGCGGCAAAATGGAAAAACCAAAGCCTTGCTGAATTTGCGCGATTTTAGCGTTGATCTCAGCGTTAATTTCCGCCGCGGTATGTTTACGCTGGTCGAACGGTTTCAGGCCAAAAAAGACCGTCCCGGTATTCGGCGTGTTAGTGAACTGCAGCGCATTAAGCCCTGGAAAAGCGACCGCATAATCCACACCTTCAGTATTCATACCGATTTCGCTCATTTTGCGGATCACCGCATCGGTGCGTGCCAGCGAAGAGCCTTCCGGCATTTTCACGCCGCCAATCAAATAGAGCTTATCCTGTGTCGGAATAAACCCACCGGGTACGGCTTTAAACATGACGCCAGCGGCACAGAGCAGCAGAACATAAACGACAAACACCGCACCACGTCGACCGAGCGTTTTGCCAACCAGCCCCTGATAACCGTTCGAGCTACGGTGGAAAAAGCGGTTAAACGGACGGAAAAGCCAACCGAACAGTCGATCAATAAGCCTGGTCGGGAAGTCTTTCGGTGCGCCGTGTGGCTTTAACAGCAACGCAGCCAGCGCCGGAGAGAGGGTCAGCGAGTTAATGGCAGAGATCACCGTCGAAATCGCAATCGTAACCGCAAACTGTTTATAGAACTGACCGGTTACGCCGGAGAGAAACGCCATCGGTACAAACACTGCGCACAGTACCAGCGCAATAGCGATAATCGGCCCGGACACTTCACGCATCGCCTGATGCGCCGCCTGGAGAGGAGCAAGCCCCTCTTCGATATTTCGCTCGACGTTTTCCACCACCACGATGGCGTCATCCACAACAATACCGATGGCTAACACCAGACCGAACAAACTCAGGGTATTAAGCGAAAAACCAAGCAGGTAGAGAATACTGAACGTTCCCACGATCGATACCGGCACCGCGATCAGCGGAATAATCGACGCGCGCCAGGTTTGCAGGAACAGAATCACCACCAGTACAACCAGCACCACCGCTTCCAGCAACGTTTGCACTACCGCGCGAATAGAATCGCGTACAAACACCGTCGGATCGTAAGGTGCCGCCCATTTCATATCTTCCGGGAATCGCGTGGCCAGTTCGTTCATTTTGGCACGCACCGCGTTAGACAAATCGATGGCGTTCGCACCCGGAGACTGGAAGATACCAATCCCGACCGCGTCTTTATTGTTAAGCTGGGAACGCAGCGCATAGCTGCCAGAACCCATTTCAATACGCGCCACGTCGCGCAAGCGTACTACCGAGCCGTCTTGTGCCGTTTTCAGAACAATATTGCCAAACTCTTCTTCCGTGTGCAGACGACCCTGGGCGTTAATTGAGATCAGGAAATCGCTCTCTTTCGGCAGCGGCTCCGCGCCAAGTTGCCCGGCGGAAACCTGTACGTTCTGCTCCTGCATCGCCGTTACTACATCCGAGGCAGTTAACCCGCGCGCCGCCACTTTATTGGGGTCCAGCCAGATGCGCATCGCGTATTCGCCCGAGCCGAAAATCTGAATCTGGCCGACACCCGGCAGACGCGCCAGTTCATCTTTCACTTTTAGCGTGGCGTAGTTACGCATATACAGTGAATCGTATTTACCGTTGGGCGAAAACAGATGCACCACCAGCGTGAGCGTCGGCGATTGTTTCTGGGTGGTAATGCCCAAACGCCGCACATCTTCCGGCAGACGCGCCTCGGCCTGTGATACGCGGTTTTGCACCTGAACCTGCGCCTGATCGGGATCGGTACCCGGACGGAAAGTAACGGTGGTCACCAGTACGCCATCGGAGCCTGCGACAGATTTCATGTACATCATGTTTTCAACGCCGTTGATCGCTTCTTCCAGCGGCGTCGCCACGGTCTCTGCAATCACTTTCGGGTTGGCGCCTGGATACTCCGCGCGTACCTGCACGCTTGGCGGTACGACGTCAGGATATTCGCTGACCGGCAACAGCGGGATGGCGATTAATCCTGTGACAAAAATCAGAATCGACAGCACCGCGGCGAAAATCGGCCTGTCGATAAAAAAGCGGGAAAAGTCCATGTGTCGGATTCTCAGGTAAGGGATCAGTTGAGAGCGGGGCTGGCGTTCATGGCTACCGTTTTCGCGTTAACCGGCATACCCGGCATAAACACTTTTTGTAAACCATCGACGATGACTTTATCGCCAGGGTTCAACCCCTTCTGCACGATGCGTAAACCGGCAGCGAGACGCCCCGGAGTAATATCGCGACGCTGTGCTTTACCCTCTTTATCAACGATATAAACATATTTGCGATCCTGATCGGTCAGCACCGCTTTGTCGTCGATAAGCGTGGCTTTGAATTCAGCGCTGCCTGGCAGACGTACGCGGGCAAATAGCCCCGGCGTGAACTGACGCTGCGCGTTATCTAACAGTGCGCGCATACGGATCGTGCCGGTACTCGGCGTTAACTGATTATCAAGAAAATCCACTTTGCCCTGATGCGGGTAGCCATCCTCGCCAACAAGGCCAATTTCCACGGGTAGCGCCAGGTGATTACTGGACGCCCCTTGTCCGCTGCGGGCGAGATTTTGATAGTGAAGGTAGGTCGATTCATCCACGTCAAAGTAGACGTAAACGGTTTTCTGTGAGACCAGCGTGGTGAGTACGCTGGCGCTGTCACCTGCCGTGACCAGATTACCGCTGGTGATCAGCGCGCGGCTGGCGCGGCCATCAATAGGCGCGGTCACTTTGGTGAAATCCAGGTTAAGTTGCGCGGCGTCAACTGCAGCCTGCGCTGCGCGAATGTCGGCCTGAGCCTGGACGGCAGCCGAACGGCGCTGCTCCCACTCTTCACGGGATACCAGGTGGGTATTGATTAATTTATCGGTACGGTTAGCCTCACTTTGCGCCAGGCTGGCCTGTGTTTTGGCTCTCGCCAACGTCGCCTGCGCCTGCTCCAGCGCGGCGCGATAGGTTCTGTCATCAATAGTAAACAGCACCTCGCCCTTTTTCACTTCCTGGCCGTCGGTGTAATTCACTTTATCAATGTAGCCGGAGACGCGCGGGCGGAGCTGAACACTTTCCACCGCTTCAATCCGGCCGTTAAAGCTATCCCATTGGCTAATGGATTTCACTACCACGTCAGCGGCACTGACAGCGGGAGCTTGTGGCACGGCGTTTTGCGCGACACCATTATCGCATCCGACAAGCGCTACGGAGAGCAACATTGCTCCCAGCGCATTCAGATGAAAATTAACCCAAGGTTTTTGCAGGCTCATTATTTTTATTCCGGTAATTGTAGCCGCCGGGCAAGACGCCGCGGGAGACGCTGCGCCACTTCCTTTGTCCGGGCTGGCTTAAGGCCATTTGTGCCGTTCATCGCCACAAAACTGTAACAGTTGCCAATACACTATCGCGGGGATTGTAGGGAGGCGCTAAATTTAGTGCAAGAATAATTGATACACTTTATGTGCTGTTTGAGTGAGGGCCAAAAGTCGCGTTTTCGGCAAGGATTTAAATGCAACAATAAAACTTGCAATTAATGCAAAAACGGGCCACCTTTAAATGCAACAGACAAAGATGCTTTTAAATAAGCGGCGTGAGGGCAACAAGATGAACACTGGCGCATTTATTCACGATTTACTCGACTGGATCGACAACAACCTGGAAAGCCGTCTGGACATTGAAACCGTCTCCAGGCGAGCCGGCTATTCGAAATGGCACCTCCAGCGGCTCTTCAAAGAGCATACGGGTTATCGTCTCGCCGAGTATATCCGCGCGCAAAAGCTGCAAAAATCGATCGAGCGTTTAACCCACAGCGACGAGCCGATCTTGAATGTGGCGATTGCGCTAGGCTTTGACTCCCAGCAGTCCTTCAACCGCAGCTTCAAGCGTCAGTATGGCCAGGCGCCCGGCGCATGGCGTCGCAGTATCGGCTGCCCTCAAGCGCAGCAATTACGCCAGCAATCAACATAGTGCGTCGTGGGACTGGCAGATCCGTTCAGGATGAAATCGTCGGCCTGATAGCAGCAGGCCATCGATATTACGGGCAGTCTGCCCGGTGCGTACGGTTTGACGTTTCATTAAAATAACCGTATTGAAAAATCCGATATCAATTGCACTGCATAATTATTATCTGCCTGGTATGACGGGGAGCGACGTGAGTTATTTACAAACCACACCCTCATCTTTCGATCTCTTACCGAGGGCCTCAATCCTTATTTTTTCCGTAAAAGATTTAACCCCCGCCCTCTTCTCCTTGTGAGAATTTAATTTCCCTGACCAAGCTACCTGACGTCATTACCGGAATAATTTTACGCCCCCACTGGCACACTCGTTTCGTTACTGAGATCTTTAGCTCCCGGCTAAACTCGCCAGTTGAGCGAATGTCCGGAGGGGAAATAATATCTCTCACCTGAAATCCTTCTGCATGATACAGACTTCAAAAACGCTTAAATAAGTCGTCAGAAGCGTCTGTCATCTTTTTGATATCAGACGCATCAATATCACCAGACTTTCTTTTCCAGTGCAGATACTCCCGCTTCGCGCAGATCTCTTTGATGGTGTAGCCGATTTGACGAGCTTCATCGCGGCGATGCACTTGCACGCCGGAAAACGAACTTACTCATGGCAATATTTTCACCAGCACATTTTCATGTCTGTCGCTGTTCGTTAAGCATAAAGGGGGGAAATTAAGCGCAATATTTTCCCGATCGGCCTGGATGACTCAGGGTTTAAATTTAACTACCCCCATATTGTTATATTGGTTAATCGTGGTATCTAAATTTAAATAAAAATTAACAATCTTTAAATATATGCGTATCTTTTGTTGGTTTTTTTAGTTTTATTAATTGCTGAAGCGATCCATTCGAACGTTTTTCCTCCATACAGTCGGTTATAAACACGTCCTGTTATTTGTCACACAAAACAACCGACATTTAAAAACAGGACTTGATAATGCCCGAATACCTACTTTTTGCGCTGGGCCTCGTTCCGCTCATGCTCATGGTTTTTTTAATACTGAAAGTGAAAACACCGATTCATTATTCAGTGCTCATTACGCTCGCCTTAACGTGTGGGTTGACGATGGTTTTATGGCACATGCCAACAGAAACGTTGCGCGCCGCCCTGACCTACGGCGCCCTCAAGGGTCTTTGGCCAATTGTGATTGTGATTCTGGGGGCGATTTACAGTTACAACGTGATGCAAGCAACCCGCGCACTTAACATCTTGCGGGATGTCCTTATCGGCATCAGCGACGATAAACGCATCCAGGTACTGCTAATTTCCTGGTGCTTTGGCGGCTTTCTGGAGGCGGCTGCCGGTTACGGAACCGCAGTCGCTATTCCTATCGGGATTCTGATTACGCTTGGTTTTCCGCCCCTGAAAGCCGCGATTGCCTCGCTGGTTGCCAATACCGTTCCCACCGCGTTTGGTGCTGTTGGTATTCCCGTCACGATACTTGCCGAACAGGTGCATTTACCGGTTAATACGCTTGGCGGCACCATCATCATGCAGCTGGCGGTGTTCAACATCCTGCTGCCGTTTGTGATCATTTGCATCATTGGCGGCGGCGTTCGGGCTATCCGCGGCGTGTTCGGCATTACGTTGCTGTGCGGTGTAGCAACACTGATTCCGCAGTATTTCGTGGCTATTCATCTCGGGGCGGAATTGCCTGCCTTTGCAGGCAGCCTGGTGAGTCTGATCGTGGTGGCGCTGGCTGGGCGCGCGCGTAACGGCAAAACAGAACCGGAATGGCGGGTCGATAATAAAAGCAAAACGGAAGCCGCGCCCCGCTCTCCCGTTGTCCTGCTCAGAACCTGCTCCATTTATATACTGATGTTTGTTTTCATTCTGCTCTGCTCACCGCTTTTTCCGGGCATTAAATCAGCGGTTTCACAGATTGCTTCCGTGCTGCACTTCCCGCTGGCAAATGGTGAAACACTGACGCTCAAGGTGGAATGGCTCACCACTCCCGGCATGCTTATCATCTTTGCAACCCTTATTGGCGGCTTTATACAGGGGGCATCAGCGGGAGGAATGCTGCAGGTATTTGTCGAAACCCTTCTTCAGCTTAAAAACTCCATTATCGCGATTATGGCAATCGTCGCGCTGGCAACCGTGATGGACGTCAGCGGGCTGATTTCCACGCTGGCACAAACAATGGTGCACCTTACCGGTGGCGCGTTTGTCTTTATATCGCCGGTTATTGGCGCACTTGGCACCTTTGTGACCGGCAGCGATACCAACTCCAACGTGCTGTTCGGCAAGTTACAAACCATGGCAGCGGAAAAGCTGCATATCGATCCCAACTGGCTCGCAGCGGCCAATACCGCCGGGGCGACCGGCGGGAAAATGATCTCGCCGCAAAGTATTGCTATCGCCGTCTCCGCCACGCGGATGGAGGGGCAAGGCAGCACGATTATGACGGGCACCATGAAGTACTGTGCCGCTTACATCTTCATCCTTGGGCTAAAGGTTGGCCTTTTTTATTACTGGTTTATGGCATAACGCCACCGCCTCGCAGAATAAAACGACTCGATAAAAAGCAATGGAGTTTCCAATGAACGTCAATTTTTACGTCACCTGTATTGGTGATGCGTTGAAATCGCGGATGGCGCGCGACTCAGTGTTATTGCTCGAACAACTCGGCTGCCAGGTCGCATTCCCTGAAAAGCAGGGATGCTGCGGTCAGCCAGCCATGAACAGCGGTTATATAAAAGAAGCGATCCCGGGCATGAAAAACCTTATCACTGCGCTGGAGGAAAACGATGATCCTATTATTTCTCCAGCAGGCTCCTGTATGTACGCCATCAAAAGCTACCCGGGATATCTGGCCGAAGAGCCGGAATGGGCGCTGCGGGCGGAAAAAGTGGCCGCCAGGATGCAAGATCTCACCTCTTTTATCGTCAATAAGCTTGGTGTTGTAGATGTCGGTGCCTGTCTGCCAGGGAAAGCCGTTTACCATCCCTCCTGTAGCCTTTCTCGCAAGTTGGGTGTTACACAAGAGCCACTGACACTGCTGAATCACGTTAAAGGTCTTGAGCTACTTCCCTTTGCCGATCAGGAAACCTGCTGTGGTTTTGGCGGCACCTTCTCCGTAAAAATGGCAGAAATTTCTGGCGAGATGGTGAAGGAAAAAACGGCACATTTGATGGATGCGCAGCCCGAGTATCTCATTGGCGCAGATGTCAGCTGCCTGCTGAATATTGGCGGACGCCTTCAGCGCGAAGGCCGAAATGTGAAAGTTATGCATATCGCCGAAGTGCTGATGAGCCGCTAACGGGAGGAGAATATCGTGTCTTTAAAAACCAGCAATGCAGATTTTAAATCGCGGATCCGCCAGCAGTTAGACGATCCCATTATGCGTAAAGCGGTCGCGAACGCGCAGCAACGAATTGGCATTAACCGCCAGCGTATGGTTGAGGAACTGGGCAACTGGGAAGCGTGGCGGGAGCGCGCCAGCCAGATCCGTGAACACGTTCTGGATAACCTGGACGCCTATTTGTATCAACTGTCAGAGAAAGTCACGGAAAATGGCGGTCATGTTTTCTTTGCGAAAACAAAAGAAGACGCCACGCGCTACATTTTAAACGTGGCGCAGGCCAAAAACGCCCGCAAAGTGGTGAAGTCCAAATCGATGGTGACCGAAGAGATTGGCATGAACGCGGTACTGCAGGATGCCGGTATCCAGGTCATTGAAACCGATCTCGGCGAGTATATTCTGCAGTTGGATCAGGACCCGCCGTCGCATGTTGTCGTTCCCGCTATCCATAAAGATCGTCATCAGATCCGCAGCGTCCTGCATGAACATCTCGGTTATGACGGCCCGGAAACCCCGGAAGCCATGACCCTGTTTATCCGCCAGAAGATTCGCCAGGAATTTCTGAGCGCAGAAGTCGGCGTGACCGGTTGTAATTTCGCGGTAGCTGAAACAGGTTCTGTGTGTCTGGTCACCAATGAAGGCAATGCCCGGATGTGCACGACGCTACCGAAAACGCATATCGCCGTGATGGGGATGGAGCGTATTGCCCCGACGTTTGAGGAAGTGGATGTTCTCATTACGATGCTCGCCCGCAGTGCGGTAGGGGCGCGTTTGACCGGTTATAACACCTGGCTGACGGGACCACGCGAGGCGGATAACGTGGATGGACCGGAGGAGTTCCATCTGGTCATCATTGATAATGGTCGCTCGGCGGTTCTGGGCTCCGGTTTTCGCGATGTGTTGCGCTGTATCCGCTGCGGCGCGTGTATGAATACCTGCCCCGCGTATCGCCATATCGGTGGACATGGTTACGGTTCTATCTATCCAGGCCCGATTGGCGCGGTCATTTCTCCCTTGCTTGGCGGATATAAGGATTTCAAAGATCTCCCCTATGCCTGTTCGCTGTGTACTGCGTGCGATAGTGTCTGCCCGGTACAAATTCCCCTGTCAAAACTTATCCTTCGCCATCGAAGAGTGATGGCAGAGGAAGGGTTAACGCCTAAAGCAGAACAGCGGGCGATGAAAATGTTCGCCTACGCCAACAGTCATCCAGGATTGTGGAAAGTCGGCATGATTGCCGGAGCGCAGGTGGCCAGCTGGTTTATTAAAGGGGGCAAAACGCCGCTCAACATCGGTGCGATCGGCGACTGGACGCAAGCGCGCGACTTGCCGGAAGCGGATGGGGAAAGTTTTCGTAGCTGGTTCAAAAAACATCAGGCACAGGGGAAAAAGAATGGATAATCGAATGGCGTTTTTGACCACCATTAGCCAGGCGCTGGGAAGGGAGGTTCGTTACCAGCCTGAACAGGGAATGCCGCCCGTTAATAACTACGCGCAAACGCGCCTCACCGGGCTAAGCCCACAACAACGCTGTGATGAATTTATCAACGTCGCCTCAACGGTAATGTTGGCGGACTGTGCGTTGACCAGCGAGGAAAAGGCTGGCGAAGCCGTGCTGAATTTATGCGAAAAATATGGAAGCCAGCCGATTGTCGTCAGCGGCGATGCGCGGTTGAAAGCGCTGGGCATCACTCATCGTCTTGAGGAAGCTTATGATGCATTCATCTGGGATCCGGCCAAAGGCGAAGAGAATGTTCGCAAGGCTGAACAGGCGAAAATGGGTGTAGTGTACGCAGAATATGGCTTAACAGAATCCGGCGGTGTCGTGCTTTTTTCTGCGCCGGAACGCGGCAGAGCCCTGAGTTTATTACCCGCCTCCTCTATTTTTGTGTTGCGCAAAAGCACCATTCTTCCTCGCGTATCGCAGTTGGCGCAAACGCTACATCAAAAAGCGCTGGCGGGTGAGCGTATGCCTTCCTGTATCAACCTGATCGGCGGTCCCAGTTCAACCGCGGACATTGAACTGATAAAAGTCGTGGGCGTACATGGTCCGGTAAACGCAGCGTATCTGATCGTAGAAGATTGCTGAAAATAAACGCTCTAAAATAGCCACCGTTATGAACAGCCCTCCTTTGTGGGAGGGCTGATAACAACCGGTTCCTGTCATCGCTGACTGTGCCAAACAATGCGCTCTTAATGAACTGTCAGCCTAATCAGCCCAGGTAACCGTAAATTGAATGCATTTTAGTCTTCTGGTGCATCCGTCACGGGGAAAGGGATCCAGTTTTTTGCGCAATCAATCGAGGCCGCCGATCGTTGTAACGATGCTGCTCCCGATGGAACAGGTGAGACACCATCAGGACCAATGCGGATCTGCGCCGATTCGATTAACCAGTGAGCCGCGTTGCTGAAATGCACCCCGTTCAAAGCAAAATGCAAAGGATGAGCGGCGTCATAACCGCGTAATACCAGATTTCCGGTTTCGCCGGAAACCTGGCTCAGGGAGATATCGCGGTAGACCGGAATGTTGTTACCGAACGCATGCACGTCATATTGCGTATCAAAATCGAGCGGCCGACGATTCCCTCGCATACAAATATTTTCGTAGCGAACATCGCTGACAATCCCACCCCGGCTGCTATCACTTTTGATACGCAGCCCTGAGGTTGTGCCATCAAGCGTCAAATCACGAACCCGAATGTCACTGATACCGCCCAGCGTCTCGCTACCAATGGACATCCCGTGTCCCCAATAAAAATGGTTATCCACTAAAACCACATGCCGCGTGGCGCCACCCGCGCCCGCTTTAATCGCCACGTTATCGTCACCGGTTCTGATGAAGCTGTGGGCGATAAGGATATTCTGCGACGAAATGGGATCAATTCCGTCGGTGTTACGCGCATTCGCCGGTGTATCAATACGCACGCCCCAGAACGTCGCATCCTGAACGTTTTTCAGCGTGACATGGAATCCGGGCGAGTTTCGCAGTGTGATGCCGTGAAAAACAATATGAGAGGCATCATCTATTTCAATCAGCCGCGGAACATTCTGTGCCCCGCCTTCAGTCTGCGCGCGGCGAGCCAGCTGCCACCATGATTCCTGCTGTCCTTTTATCGGCTTACCACCCTGCCCATCAATAACGCCCTCCCCGGCAATGCCGCCACCGTCCGTGCTTTTAAAAAGAATAAAGGGCCGACAGCCATTCCCCTTCTGATCGATTGTCCCACAGTGACCATTTTTGTCGTAAACACGTGGGTCACTATTAGCTACCAGCATTGCCCCCCGAGAAATCCAGAGTGTGACGCCAGACTTCATTGTCAGCGGTCCACTGGAGAAACGACCAGCAAGGAGCTGTAAAGCCTCCCCCCGAGGACAGTTATCAATGGCCGACTGAAGTCGTCGGGTATCGTCTCCTGATGAAGAAGCCAGCCTTGCGCAGATATGCGCGGGCAGCACAGGCTCTGGCAAATCAGGGCTGTCCTCGGCCAATATCGTCGCGCTGAATCCTGATACTGAGACGACAAATATGCCAGCCATTATTGCTTTCAAATTACAGCGGAGAAAAAGCATAATTATCCCAATATCAAAATCGTTGACGTATTGTTGAGGTGCTGTAATAAAAACATCTGCCTAATTCGTATTTAGTTGAAGTCGCGTTTAAGTTCAGCAGGGAAAAGATGATAAAACATTCCCCCTCATTATTTCCAAAATAACCAGTTAGCATTATCTTATAGCGTGCAAATCGCGATGGGTTTAGCAGACCGCATTGGGTATTTATATTAGCTTCCTATTTATTTTATACGAAATAGATATCTTTTGATGCTTACTCGTTATCACCCTGTGTTGTAAAAACACGTCCTGACATTGCATCAAGGGTGTTGACAACATTCTTAAAATCTTCGAAATCATAATAAAACTGATTATTTAAAGGCGTATTTCTTAGAATCCCAATGCAATAATTCAGAGCGTTTTGCGCATTGTATACCTGGTAAAGGCAAATCATAGCATTGCCGTCCAGACGGGCTTTGCTTAACATACGCACATCCTGTTCAATACCTCCTTTGATAACATCCAGTTTAAAGTAGAGCAATTGCAAAGCGTCGGGCTCATCAGGCTCCAGTATCAACACGTTAATCAGCCCAATGGATTCTTTAAAATTTTTAACGATAGAGTTAATAAAATTACGCGCTTCAGATGCCATGTTCACTCCGTAAAAAGTCATTAATGCCATTACTGTCACTTGATATAATTAATGTTGTTATCCAGAGGCATGAAAAGTAAACAGCAGTGCAATAAAAGTGAAAATCACAGTTGAGAACTCAAACGGTGAGGTTCTAATTTTCATTAGCGAAATTTATGTTTATAAAATAAAACGTGAATACAATAACACTATCCAAACACTGCTAGCAGTATATCCTCATTAATAATGCGATTGCCGCTGATGTAGATTTTTTGCCGACACAGAGCAAGGGTTCCCACGCATGGAGTTTGCGATGCAGAAAAGACCAACTCTGTGCATATTTGAGCTTCATAAGATCGTGAAGTTGCATATCAGGATATCCCTGAATCGGGTGCCTGCGGAGCACACTGAATAAAGCGCATGGTGTCCAGCAAGTTATCCTTCTCAGCTTCAGTAAGATTTGGGGACACCGTTTTCTCCGCTAACAATGCCCGGTCTGAATAAGAGAGCGTTCCTCCCCGAAGCCGCTGACTGATGGTCATTAGCAGATGCTTGTCCAGTTCATTGATACGCCGTCTGATCCCGTCAAGATCCAGAAGGGTGACAAATGATTCTGGTCGGGGCAACCAGTCTGCCAGATAGCGATACTGTATTGCTTTTCCCGCATTCATCAGTGCATTGATGAACGGCTCCACTGACTGCGGTTCCAGCCCAACCTCGCGCGCATTACCCCGCGCCTGCAACAGCACTTTTTGTTCCCGAACCAAATCCTCCACCGGTAAGTGATACTTCGCCTTGTAGGCTGCAACTTCTCTCATTAGCTCCATGCGTTCGCTTAAGAGTGATGAAAGGGCACTGAGACAAATGGGAGCAGATGCTCCTGAAAAAACGCTTCCGGACATACATAGTGTTGATATGAAAACCTTCATAACCATCCCTCAAAGAAAAGTGCCAAACTTAATTTACCCGCGTAAATATAACCATTGGTTACTATTTCGTTTCTGGATGTAAGAGCTTTGTTATAAGCAGCGCCCGCTTTTCGTGAAGCGCATTGTGTTCCCGAGCTTACGGATACAGTGCTGGCCAGTAACAAGTTCTCTTAGCGGATACTCAATTGCGTGATTAGCCGTAATTGAAAAAGTGCCTTCGGGAATGAACAGCAAACCAGACAACACGGTTAAAGTGATAACACGCACCGTTCACTTTTCATTAATTCAATTACGTTATTATTTCACCAAAGCGGGTTTGCGTAAGGAAATGTAACGCGCTGATATCAATGTGGATTCATCGATAGACCGCAGGTTTTGTACCGTTCTGCGCCTTATATAAGATGAAAAACATGACAGACCAGGCGGGCTGAACGTAGTGATAAAAGTGTTTACGCGGTATGCAGCCCCCCATTTTCAGGGCTCCGATAACAGGGATATAAATTTTATAAATAACGACACCGAAAAATGCCGGGCATCCATCACCGTGGGAGACATGCACGCAACGGCAAGCGAAACGGGCCTGATCTGGCCAGAACTTTCTGGTGGTGAGAAAAGCGCTGAAACATATCATTCTGTATGAGCAAAAGCGTGAGTAAGGTTTTTCAAACTTAACGTTGCACATTGCACACGCTTACTCATTTGAAGGGAAAGTAAGCTCACGCTTTCAGATGGATTTTCATCAGCAAGCGCGACACACGCAGTATTATTTACACGCAGTTATTTACAAGGAATGGTCTTCTTCCGTTACTGACCCTTGTCTTTCAAAGAAGAGCTTGTATATCAACGCAGGCTTTTTTCGCCTATCGCACTCCCGCAGGCGATGAAGTTCCACGAACGGGGCCGACTGCGACCTGTTTGCGCCCCGCAAAAAATAAAACCCGGTTTCCCGGGTTTTATCGCTAAATATCCATGCTATCAGTCGTACGCTTTCAGCGTGCGCTGGCAGAGCGCGGAGCGTACGCAGTCGTCTTTATTGAAGCGTACCACGCCTATCATCTCGTCTTCCTCAAAACGTGCCAGCGCGTCGCTCAAACCCGATTTCACACCGGATGGCAGATCGCACTGGGTAATATCACCGTTCACAATAACGGTCACGTTCTCCCCGAGGCGTGTTAAAAACATTTTCATTTGCGCAGCCGTGACATTCTGAGCCTCGTCGAGAATGACCACCGCATTTTCAAAGGTACGTCCGCGCATATAGGCGAACGGCGCGATTTCCACCTTACCGATCTCTGGTCGCAGGCAGTATTGCATAAAGGACGCTCCAAGCCGTTTTAGCAGCACGTCGTAAACGGGCCGGAAATAGGGAGCGAACTTCTCCGAAATATCACCGGGTAAGAAGCCGAGATCTTCGTCGGCCTGCAGAACCGGTCGGGTTACAATAATCCTGTCCACGTCCTTATGGATCAGGGCTTCCGCCGCTTTCGCCGCGCTGATCCACGTTTTCCCGCAGCCGGCTTCACCGGTTGCAAAGATCAATTGTTTACTCTCGATAGCATTCAGGTAGTGCGCCTGAGCTTCATTGCGCGCGGCAATTGGGGAAGTATCACGGCTGTCCCGCGCCATGCCAATTGTTTCAACGCCACTCATCTGCACAAGCGAGGTGACCGACTCTTCTTCACGTTGTTTATGGCTGCGTGAATCACGTCTCAGCACGCGTTTCGCTTCACGACGAGCTTTGATCACTGCTTTTTGTCTTCCCATGGATAGCACCTTGAGTTGTTGGTTTACATCACACACGTCGCTATCGACGCGATTATGCGCACAAACGTCTGAGGGTTGGCTTCCTTGTAAGCCATGGCTTGCCTTTGAAAATGACGTGCCAACGCGACGAACAGCATCGCCTGTCACATCGTCGACATCAGGAATGAAAAAGAAGGAGGAAAATTCAGGGGTGAAGAAGTCGCTGCCGGAGGTCGCACCTCCGTGCCGGGTTTTGCGTGGTCTTTTTGTCTGTCCGCTATTGGACTTTACCATCCGCGATCTCCAGAAAAACTTCATCACCGCAGGGGATAACGCTCTCACTAATTACATCAAAGATTAGCATCATTGCAACATTATTTTTACCAACCCATAACGTGCATGACCTCTGCGTCGTTGAACAGAGTCTCGGTTATGAATATTACAGAAAGATAACAGATACTTTCTCATACGAAAAAATGATAATTGGATGGCACAAAAAGTATGTCAGGATGCAACAGATGACAGAATATCCTGCCCGAAGGCGGGCAGGATAGGATCTTCACGCTTCAAGCAGAGATTGTGCAAGATAGCGGTTTGCCTCTTGTATGCCGGGCAATACGAAGAAATAACCGCCGCCAATCGGACGAATATATTCTTCCAGCGCCTCGCCGTTCAGACGCTTTTGCACCGCCAGGAAGCCTTTTTCCAGATCATGCTGATAACAGACGAACAACAACCCCATATCCAGCTGGCCGGCGTTAGTCACACCGAGCGAGTAACTATAGCCGCGCCGCATCATCAAGCTGGATTGCGTCTCTTTCGTTCGTGGGTTCGCAAGGCGAATATGGCTGTCGAGAGCAATCACATCGCCGTCCGGATCGCTGGCATAATCCGGGACATCATGCTCATTCTTCATACCCAATGGCGCACCGGAGTGTTTATCGCGTCCGAAAATGGTCTGCTGCTCTTTCAGCGGCGTGCGATCCCAAAACTCGACATGGAACTGGATAATACGCACCGCCTGGTAACTGCCGCCCACTGCCCACGCCGGTTCACCCTGCTCTTTCGTCACCCATACCACTTCGTTCATCAGCACGTTATCACTGCTGTCCGGGTTGGCGGTGCCATCTTTAAAGCCCAGCAGGTTAACCGGTGTCTCTTTGCCTTTGCTTCGCGCTGCATGGTCAGAGATAAACCCTTCCCGCTTCCAGCGCACGCTGAGTAAATCCGGCGTGTGCTTAATGATGTCACGCAGCGCGTGAATCACCGTGTCCTGTGTATTGGCGCAAATCTGGATCAGCAGATCACCGTGACACAATGCCGCATCAAGCGAATCGTTAGGGAAACGCGTCATCTTTTGCAGCTTTTTCGGCATTTGCGCGCGCAAACCAAAACGGTTGTCGAACAGCGACTCTCCCACAGAGAGCGTCATCGTCAGGTTATCCGGTGCAATATAGGCGCCGAGAATACCGGAGTCCGTTGGCGGTAAGCGCGGGTTCGTTGTCTCCGGGGCCGGGCCGCCGGCGGTCAGAAACGTTATGCGCTGCGTCAGTAAGCGAAACAACCGTTCAAGGTCGGCTTTATCCGTAGCCAGCACGTCAAACGCCACCAGCATCATTGACGCCTGCTGCGGTGTCAAAATACCGGCCTGATGTGCGCCCAGGAATGGCTGCTTCTCCATACGCGCATCCGGCGAAAGTGTCCCCGGCGCGCTCTTGGGTGTTACCGCATGCGCTACCGGACATCCGCCAGCCAGCGCAAGCGCACCTCCCAGCGCGCCCATACTTTTTAATAAACGGCGCCGGGAAGGTTCGCTGACGTCGTTGTTATCATCTTGCTTCATGGTATTAGTCCAGTCCCAGCACGCCGCGCAGCTGCGCCAAATCTTCCGCCAGTGTAGTGATCGGCCCTTTCAGCGCATTGCGGTCGGCGTCAGTCAACTTATCGTAGGTTTCATACCCGTCTTTAGTGCGGTATTTCGCGAGGATGGTATCCACTTTCTTGAAGTTGGCATCGACTTTCGCCAGCAGTTCGGCGTTATCTTTCTGCAATTGCGGACGCAGCAAATCAACGATTTTCTGTGCGCCATCGACGTTGGCCTGGAAGTCCCACAAATCTGTGTGGCTGTAGCGATCTTCTTCACCGCTGATTTTGCTCGCCGCCACTTCTTCAATCAGACCGGCTGCGCCGCCGACCACTTTGGATGGCGGGAACGCCAGCTCATTAATGCGCGTTTGCAGATCGACTACATCGCTATACAGCTGATCGGCGTATTTACCCATGTCCTTGGTGCTGTTGTCGCCAAACAGGGCTTTTTCCAGACGGTGGAAACCGGTGAATTTCGGGTCGGCAGCTTTATGCTCGTAATCATCTTCACGGGCATCAATACTGCCATCAAGATCGGAGAAGAGTTCAGCAATCGGTTCAATACGTTCGTAGTGCTGACGCGTCGGCGCATACAGCGCTTTCGCTTTTTCAATATCGCCCGCTTTTACCGCATCGGTGAACACTTTGGTACCGGAAACCAACTGCGCAGTTTCGGCAACAACATAGGCTTTATAGTCCGTGATGGCGCCGCTCAGACTTAGCAGTGCGTCACCTTTTGCCGCATCGGCCGTCGCCGCGCCTTTCACCACCAGCTTGCCTTTCGGGTTGGTTAACAGGCCGCAGGTCATCTCATATTCGCCAGGCTGCAAGTTGGCGGTCAGCTTCTGGCTAAAACCTGGCGCGATATTTTCACGCTCTTCAACCACCATCACGCCTTTGAGGATCTCCCACTCGAGCGCCTTCTGGCTGTGGTTGAGAATAATAAACTGTGTTTTACCGGCGTTAACCGTCAGGTTCATCGGCTCACACTGCTTGTCCGTAACCGTGACTTTCACCTGCGGGATATCCGCAGCCTGCACCGCGAAAGCGCCGGAGATTAATGCCGCCATCCCGGCCTGTAATGCACTACGACGAAAATGAATTGCCATGCCCTTTCCCTTAATTAGTATGTTGTAACTATAAAGCGATTACGGTGCTGCTCGTGAAGGCTGCGTACCCGCGCGAGGGGGTAAAACAAACATCACCAGCGCCGGGATCAGATAGATAAAGTAGACCGCCACTTCGCTAACGCTTGGCGTTTCCTGGTAACCCAAAATCCCTTCCAGCAGCGTGCCAGTGAGTGAATGCGTGGTCAGCACATTACTGAAATCGAAGGCCACATCCTGGAAGTGGTTCCATAATCCCGCCTCGTGAAAAGCGCGGATCGCCCCGGCGGCAAGCCCGGCGGCGACAAACAGAATAAACAGGCTGGTCCATTTAAAAAATGCACCAAGATTGAGGCGCACACCGCCCCAGTAAAGCAAAAAACCGAGCACCACCGCCGAGGCCAGCCCCAGCATCGCACCCAGCGGCGGCCAGATCCCAACATCCTGCTGGAACGCCGCCAACAGAAAGAACACCGATTCCAGCCCTTCACGCGCCACGGCGAAAAAGACCATCAGGATCAACGCCCAACCATGGTTATGACTGCGCGCCAGCGCGCTGTCGACCGCCTGCTCCAGTTGCACTTTCACGTTGCGCGACACTTTGCGCATCCAGAACACCATCCAGGTGAGGATCACTACGGCTATCGCCGCGACAATCCCTTCAAACAGCTCCTGCTCTTTCTGTGGGAACTCGCCGGTGGTTTCATTAATCGCAATACCCAGTCCAAGACAGAGCGCGGCGGCAAGAAAAACACCAATCCACATGACACTTATCCAGCGCCCACGCTGGGTACGTTTCAGATAACTGGCAATCAGGCTGACGATCAGCGCCGCTTCAAGGCCTTCACGTAACATAATCAAAAATGGAACAAACATGGAGGAAACCCCTAATGTCATGCGCGGTCAATGGTTGCAAAGAAAAGTAAATTGCATTGATAGTGATTATCATTACGGTGAAAGGAAACTCAAGCGAAATATGCGAAGAATGATAACTGGATGTAAACACGTAGCCAGCGAACCTCACGGCATACGTGTTATGCAGAAGCAATTGAAATAAAGCTAAAACATAGCTTACAAATCTTTAACTTTGTATTTACCCCACCACGGCACTATGGCTAAATGAACGCCCCGTTTCGTTTACCTGCAAAATTAAAGACATGACTAACTTCTTCCATTTTTTGCTGGCGCTGGTGGTGATTCTCGCGCTGGCCTGGCTGGTGAGTTTCGACCGCCGACACATTCGTTTTCGCTTCATCCTGCAATTAATTGTCATTGAACTGGCGCTGGCGTGGTTCTTTCTGCATGCGCAAAGCGGGTTAACGCTGATTAAATATGTTTCCGGCTTCTTTGAAGCGCTGTTGAAATTCGCTGGCGACGGCACCGGCTTTGTCTTCGGCGGGATGAGCGAAAAAGGCCTGGCGTTTATCTTCCTCGGCGTGCTGTGCCCTATCATCTTTATATCCGCGCTAATCGGCATTTTGCAGCACTGGCGCATTTTGCCCATTTTTATCCGTTTGATAGGCACATTGCTGTCAAAACTGAACGGCATGGGCAAGCTTGAGTCGTTTAACGCCGTCAGCTCGCTGATCCTCGGCCAGTCGGAAAACTTTATTGCTTATAAAGGCATCCTCGCGGATCTCTCCTCGCGCCGCATGTTCACCATGGCGGCGACGGCGATGTCGACGGTGTCGTTGTCGATTGTCGGCGCGTATATGACCATGCTGGATGCGAAATACGTAGTCGCAGCGCTGGTCCTCAATATGTTCAGCACCTTTATCGTGCTGTTGGTCATTAACCCGACGCGCCCGGAAGCGGAAGCCGAGGTCAAACTGGAAAAACTCCACGAATCGCAAAGTTTCTTTGAAATGCTCGGGGAGTACATCCTCGCGGGTTTCAAAGTGGCGATGATTATTCTGGCGATGCTGATTGGCTTTATTGCGCTAATCAGCGCCGTCAACGCCCTCTTCTCCACCTTGTTCGGCATTAGCTTCCAGCAAATCCTCGGCTATGTGTTTTACCCGCTGGCATGGCTGATTGGCATCCCGCTGAGCGATGCGCTACACGCAGGCAGCATTATGGCGACCAAGCTGGTGGCTAACGAATTTGTGGCAATGATTGAGCTACAAAAAATCGCCGCGCAGATGACACCGCGCGGGTTAGGTATTCTTTCTGTGTTCCTGGTGTCGTTCGCCAATTTTGCCTCTATCGGCATTGTGGCGGGGGCAATTAAGGGACTAAACGAGCAACAGGGGAACTCTGTTTCCCGCTTTGGTCTGCGCTTAGTGTATGGCGCAACGCTGGTGAGTTTGCTTTCGGCGGCTTTCGCAGGCGTGGTGTTGTAATTTACTGGCCCACTCTGTCGGAGTGGGCCGTCACATCAGAATTGCACGCAGACCGGCTGATCCACCCGCATTACCGATTCCTGGGCAAAGCGTGATTTGTAGATATCGCGCAGCGCATCGATCTTCGTGTCACTTTGCGCATCCACGCTGTGGATCAACATCAGCGCTTTGCTTGGCTCCTTCGACACTTTCCCGTTGCTATTCAGCCACTGCCCCTGTGCATCATATGCCGTTAACCCATCGCGAAAACGCGGTGTGACATCGTTATCCACATACTGCTGCCACTCCTGCGCGGTAATCACTTTGCCGCCCTGACGGGTTAAACCGTAATAGAGCGTGGTTTGCTGCATCTGGTTTTCAACCTTGCAGGTTTGCACCGTCGCACTCGGTTGTTTTGCCACCGGCGCAGCGCAACCCGCCAGTAAACCTGCCATCATCAGTGCAGTGAACCCTGTCTTTAACTTCATATCGCTATCCTCATTGTTATTTGTTGTGAGATAACAGCGTAATTACAAAGATTTAGCAATAAAAAAACCCGCCGCAGCGGGTTTTTCACAAAGAGCAATTTATTCGGCCTGTAAACGCGATGGCGGCGCAGAGCGGTAATGCGCATCCGCCTCAGCAAAACGCTGCTGCATCTGCGCGGAAGGCGCTTTGCCCAGCAGGCTAAAGACCACAATGCCGATGCTGCCGAAAACGAAGCCAGGAATGATTTCATACAGATCCAGCCACGCGTAGTGTTTCCAGACAATTACCGTCACCGCACCGATGACCATGCCTGCCAGCGCACCGTTACGCGTCATGCGCGACCACATTACCGAGAACAGCACCACCGGGCCAAACGCCGCTCCGAAGCCCGCCCACGCGTAGCTCACCAGGCCGAGCACGCGGTTTTCCGGGTTCGCCGCCAGTGCGATAGCAATCAGCGCCACCAGCAAAACCATGGCGCGACCCACCCACACCAGCTCGCGCTGGCTTGCGCCTTTGCGCAAAAAGGCCTTGTAGAAATCTTCGGTAATCGCGCTGGAACACACCAGCAACTGGCAGCTCAGCGTCGACATCACGGCGGCGAGGATCGCCGACAGCAGCACCCCGGCAATCCACGGATTGAACAGAATTTGCGCCAGCTCGATAAACACGCGCTCGGCGTTTTGATCAACGGCTCCGGCTGCCGACGGGTTGTTGTTGAAATAAGCGATGCCAAAAAAGCCCACCGCAACTGCACCTGCCAGGCACAGGATCATCCACGTCATACTGATGCGACGCGCATGGACAATGGTGTGATGTGAATCGGCCGCCATAAAACGCGCCAGAATATGCGGCTGGCCGAAATAACCCAACCCCCAGCCCATCAGCGATACGATGGCAACAAAATTCAAGCCTTTCAGCATGTCGACGTTTTCAATGCTTTTTTGCTTGATCACTTCCAGCGAATCACCAAAGCCACCAACGGAAATAATGACAATCACCGGCGTCAGGATCAGCGCGAAAATCATCAGGCTGGCCTGCACTGTATCGGTCCAGCTGATCGCCAGGAAACCGCCAATGAAGGTATAAATAATCGTGGCAGCGGCACCGGCCCACAGCGCGGTTTCGTAACTCATGCCAAAGGTGCTTTCAAACAGGCGCGCGCCGGCAACAATACCGGAAGCGCAATAAATGGTGAAAAACACCAGAATCACCACCGCCGAGATAATGCGCAACAAGCGGCTTTTGTCTTCAAAACGCCCGGTAAAATAGTCCGGCAATGTCAGCGCGTTATTGTTCACCTCGGTGTGCACACGCAGACGCCCGGCCACCAGTTTCCAGTTGATCCAGGCACCCAGCGTCAGGCCAATGGCGATCCAGCTTTCGGAGATACCCGAAATAAAAATCGCGCCCGGCAACCCCATCAGCAGCCAACCGCTCATATCCGATGCCCCCGCCGACAGCGCAGTGACCAGTGGCCCAAGGCTGCGACCGCCCAGAATATAGTCATCGAAATTTTTCGTCGAACGCCAGGCGACGAAACCGATGAGTATCATGCCAAAGATATAAACAAGAAAAGTCACCAGCATCGGTGTGCTCATTGCCATTAAAAAGTCTCCAGGATTCTTCGTCGGCAAATGCTTTTGCCGCTTTTGTCCAGCGCCGGAACGGGGCGATGGGGCGTATAGATTATTTGAAGCGCCCGTATCCTGCCGGATGCCTCACTTATTCACAATTGATTTAACACGGCATTTACATCAAATTCATCCCGGCTCTGATAACAATTTCCTATAGGTTGTACTCTGTCACACTTTTCAAGGTTGCACCTTTTAAAAGTGTTATCCACCGCATAAAACCTGCTTTGCCAGCGAATTGCTCAGCGTCTTTAGCAATTACCAGTCGTTAACATTTCATTCATTTCTTACCTTGCCAGCCAGGTCACATTTAACAAGGTTGCACAAAGTTGCAACATGGTGGATATTTCTGCCTGAACCGCAAAACATCGTAAAAAAACAGGAGCAAAGCATGGGCACCACCACCATGGGGGTCAAGCTTGATGACGCAACACGCGAAAGGATCAAAGCCGCAGCGGCGACCATCGACCGCACACCGCACTGGCTGATTAAACAAGCCATCTTCAATTTTCTGGAAAAGCTGGAAAACAACGAAGGGCTGCCAGAACTGGCGACTGCACCAGGCAACGCACAGGAAGACGAAAGTACCGTTGCGGTTGATGACAGCCACCAGCCGTTTCTCGATTTTGCCGAGCAGATCCTGCCGCAGTCCGTCTCCCGCGCAGCCATTACCGGTGCATGGCGCTGGGCGGAAACGGATGCGGTGCCCATGTTGCTGGAACAAGCCCGTCTGCCGCAGCCGGTGGCGGAAAATGCCCATAAGCTGGCTTATCAGTTAGCGGAAAAACTGCGTAACCAAAAAACCGCCTCCGGCCGCGCCGGCATGGTGCAAAGCCTGTTACAGGAATTTTCCCTCTCCTCGCAGGAAGGCGTGGCGCTCATGTGTCTGGCCGAAGCGTTACTGCGTATTCCCGACAAAGCCACCCGCGATGCGCTGATCCGCGACAAAATCAGCAACGGCAACTGGCAGTCACACATTGGCCGCAGCCCGTCGCTGTTCGTCAATGCCGCCACCTGGGGTTTGCTGTTTACTGGCCGTCTGATCTCCACCCATAACGAAGCCAACCTCTCGCACTCTTTAAATCGTATTATTGGCAAAAGTGGCGAACCGCTGATCCGCAAAGGCGTGGATATGGCAATGCGTCTGATGGGCGAACAGTTCGTTACCGGCGAAACGATCGCTGAAGCGCTGGCTAACGCGCGCAAACTGGAAGAGAAAGGTTTCCGTTACTCCTACGACATGCTGGGCGAAGCGGCACTGACTGCGGCCGATGCGCAGGCGTATATGGTGTCGTACCAGCAGGCAATTCACGCCATTGGCAAAGCCTCCAACGGACGCGGCATTTATGAAGGTCCGGGAATTTCGATTAAATTATCCGCCCTGCACCCACGCTACAGCCGAGCGCAATACGACCGCGTGATGGATGAACTCTATCCGCGCCTGAAATCCCTCACCTTGCTGGCACGCCAGTATGACATCGGCATTAACATTGACGCCGAAGAGGCCGATCGTCTGGAAATCTCCCTCGATCTGCTGGAAAAACTCTGTTTCGAGCCGGAACTGTCAGGCTGGAACGGTATCGGTTTTGTTATTCAGGCCTATCAGAAGCGCTGCCCGTTTGTCATTGATTATCTTGTTGATCTGGCGACACGCAGCCGCCGCCGTTTGATGATCCGCCTGGTAAAAGGCGCTTACTGGGACAGTGAAATCAAGCGCGCGCAAATGGAAGGGCTGGAAGGCTACCCGGTTTATACCCGCAAGGTGTACACCGACGTTTCGTACCTCGCTTGCGCGAAAAAATTACTCGCGGTGCCAAACCTGATCTACCCGCAGTTTGCCACCCATAATGCCCACACACTGGCGGCTATCTACCAACTCGCCGGGCAGAACTATTATCCTGGCCAGTACGAATTCCAGTGCCTGCACGGCATGGGCGAACCGTTATATGAGCAGGTGGTGGGCAAAGTGGCCGATGGCAAACTGAATCGCCCTTGCCGCATTTATGCCCCGGTCGGCACTCACGAAACCTTGCTGGCGTACCTGGTGCGCCGCCTGCTGGAAAACGGGGCGAATACGTCGTTCGTCAACCGCATTGCCGATAATACGCTGCCCCTGGACGCGCTGGTTGCCGACCCGGTGAGCGAAGTGGAAAAAATTGCCGCACAGGAAGGTCAGGTCGGCTTGCCACACCCGAAAATCGCCCTGCCCCGCGCGCTGTATGGCGAAGGCCGTATCAACGCCGCAGGCCTGGATCTGGCGAACGAACACCGGCTGGCCTCACTTTCCTCCTCGCTGCTCACCAGCGCGGCGCAGAAATGGTACGCCCGCCCGACGTTGGAACAGGTGGTCATGGATGGCGAACCTGTTGCGGTGATTAACCCTGCCGAACCGAAAGACACCGTGGGTTATGTGGTGGAAGCCAGCGAAGCGCAGGTTGACCAGGCGCTGGAAAACGCCGTCAATCACGCGCCGATCTGGTTTGCCACGCCGCCGCAGGAGCGCGCCGCCATTCTTCAGCGCGCTGCGGTGCTGATGGAAGATCAAATGCAGTCGTTGATTGGCATTCTGGTGCGTGAAGCAGGTAAAACCTTCAGCAACGCCATTGCTGAAGTGCGCGAAGCGGTTGATTTCCTGCGCTACTACGCAGGCCAGGTGAGTGCGGATTTCGATAACGAAACGCACCGTCCGCTGGGGCCGGTGGTGTGTATCAGCCCGTGGAACTTCCCGCTGGCTATTTTCACCGGCCAGATTGCCGCGGCGTTAGCAGCAGGCAACAGCGTACTGGCAAAACCCGCCGAGCAGACACCGCTGATTGCCGCTCAGGGTGTAGCAATTCTGCTGGAAGCCGGTGTACCAGCGGGTGTTTTGCAGTTACTGCCAGGGCGCGGCGAAACCGTAGGCGCACAACTGACCGCCGATCCGCGTGTGCGCGGGGTGATGTTTACCGGCTCCACCGACGTGGCGACGCTGCTGCAACGCAGTATCGCAACACGTCTTGATGCTCAAGGCCGCCCGACGCCGCTTATCGCCGAAACCGGCGGGATGAATGCAATGATTGTCGATTCCTCCGCGCTTACTGAACAGGTGGTCATTGATGTGCTGGCCTCCGCGTTTGATAGCGCTGGGCAGCGCTGTTCAGCCCTGCGCGTGCTTTGCTTGCAGGATGACATTGCCGATCACACGTTGACCATGTTACGCGGCGCGATGGCGGAGTGTCGCATGGGCAATCCAGGCCGGCTGACCACCGATATCGGCCCGGTGATCGACGCCGAAGCAAAAGCGAATATCGACAAACATATCCAGGCGATGCAGGCCAAAGGCCGCAAGGTGTTCCAGGCGGTGCGTGAAAACAGCGAAGATGCGCGCGAATGGCGCACCGGCACCTTTGTCGCGCCGACGCTTATCGAACTGGAAAGTTTTGACGAGCTGAAAAAAGAGGTCTTCGGCCCGGTTCTGCACGTTGTTCGCTATCACCGTAACCAGTTGGATCAGTTGATCGCACAGATTAATGCCTCCGGTTATGGCCTGACGCTCGGCGTCCATACCCGCATCGATGAAACCATCGCACAGGTCACTGGCAATGCCCATGTCGGAAACCTGTATGTGAACCGCAATATGGTGGGCGCGGTGGTAGGCGTACAGCCGTTTGGCGGTGAAGGGTTGTCCGGCACCGGGCCGAAAGCCGGCGGGCCGCTCTATCTCTACCGTCTGTTAGGCAGCCGACCGGAAAACGCGGTACAGAAAACGCTGGCCCGTCACGACGCGCAACATCCGCTGGATGCGCAACTGAAAGCATCGCTATTGCAGCCTCTGGAAGCATTGAGCACATGGGCAAAAGAGCGTCCGGCGCTGCAACAGCTGTGCGCGCATTTTGGTGAGCTGGCGCAAACCGGGACACAGCGCCTGCTGCAAGGTCCGACCGGCGAACGCAATAGCTGGACATTGGTGCCACGCGAACGAGTGTTATGTGTCGCGGATAATGAACAGGACGCGTTGGTGCAACTGGCGGCCGTCATCGCCTGCGGTAGCCAACTGCTGTGGCCGGACGACACGTTGCACCGCGATTTGGCAAAACAGTTGCCGGAAAGCGTCAGCAAACGTATTCAGTTTGCCAAAGCCGATGCCTTAATGGCGCAGATGTTTGATGCGGTGATTTTCCACGGTGATTCCGACCAACTGGTGGCGCTGTGTGAAAACGTCGCTGCACGCAATGGCGCGATTGTGTCGGTTCAGGGCTTTGCACGCGGTGAAAGCAACATCCTGCTCGAACGACTGTGGGTGGAACGCTCTTTGAGCGTCAATACCGCCGCTGCCGGTGGCAACGCCAGTTTGATGACGATTGGCTGAAGCAGGGTAACTGGATAATCCAAAGCCTCGCGTTGCGGGGCTTTATTTTTATAAGCGAGGAAATAGAACTATTGATATGAGTCAGCACAATCATAACGCGTTCATTGACAGTTCATTTAACCGGGAGTAGAAAAATCTGAAGCCAAATTTATAGATAAAAAGGAGATCGAGGTGGCAACCGGGAAAGACACATTTAGACCACTCACCGCTGGCGAAATCAGAATGGCCCGTATTCTTTTCAAAGATACGATCAATTATGGATCAGTAAGGATTTATAAGGGCAGCTATTTCCCTTTTAATCTTCAAGACCAGGATACTGCGGTCACGCCGAATGGAAACATGTACTGGCCAGAGCCCATTTTTAAAGAAGATTTTTCAGCGGAAAGCTCGTCTGATAAAAACTGGTTCATACATGAATTTGCCCACATTTGGCAACATCAGATGGGAATGGGTGTCAGAATTAGAGGGCTGATTAGTAAGTACGTAAGGTATACATACTCCCTGCCTAAAGAAAAAACACTGGCTGACTATCCCATGGAGCAACAAGCTAACATTATTGCTGATTACTTTACCCTGATTACCGCAGGTTATAATGTCTGGAAAGGCGTTACTGATTTTCAAGGGATTCATGGACCGGACTTGCTCGCGAAGTACCAAAATACGCTACAGTATTTTCTGGCTTCACCTACGGATAAAAGGAGCTTATGGAAATGAAATGGTATATACCGATTATCTTAACACCACTTTTTACCGGCTGCGTGGGTGAAAACACGCCATTTCGCATTGCTGATGTCACGAAAAAAGATAATAAACTTTGTGTCTCAGTAAAAGGCGACCCCACTATTGAACAGGGTCAGGCAAAATTGCTTCGGCTGACACTTTCGACACGCGATAGTAACAGGCAAATGCAGGAAATTTGGCAAGCGGATCATTTTGATAATCCGACCTATATCGTTAACCCCGGCCAATGTCTTCCAGTCAATTACCATTTTGAGCAAGACAAAGAATATAACATCACGATCATAACGGCATACTCCGCCAAGAATGTGGATTCAAAACGCATCTGGCTAAAGAATTTCACACTGAATAATCTGACAGCGAAGTAATTTATTTATGTGACTAAATCAATATAAATAATATAAGGCCCGCGTTTTTTATTTTACTGAGCATGTAACAAAAAGCGCCTTACGGCGCTTTTTTGCTTAGCGTTAAACCAACATCTCCGCCGGGATGTACCGACAATAACGTCTCTTTTGAATAACCGCTTTCGCTCATCAGGCAGGCGCAGGCGGCATCGAAAATCGCCAGCGTCAGCACGATGGAGGTGGTGGCCAGCATATTGAGCGGATCAATTTCGCGCTGCACGCCGGTGGAAATCACCAGCCGCGCGGCCTGAGCGATAGCGGAATCCGGGTTTTCCGTCACGCTAATCAGCGGCACGCCCTTTTGTGCAAGCCCCGGCAGCAGCCGCGTTAGCTCATCAGAATTCCCCCCGCGCGACAGCATAATGACCAAATCATGGCTATCGAGAAAACCCAGATCACCGTGCGCAGCATCCGTGGCATTCAGGTAGATAGCCGGGCGCTCGACGCACGCCAGCATATGGGCAATCTTGCGGGCTGCAATGCCGGATGTTCCCACACCGGTGACAGCAATTTTACCGCGACAACTGCGCAGTTCCGCCATTAACGCACACCACTGTGCATCGTTAAGATGGTGGCTCAGCGCCGCCATCTCTTCGCTATAAATTTGCCAGGCGTCGCAGGCCTGACGCCAACTGTCGCTCATGCCTCCTCCTGCATCAGTTGGCGGTATTTCATATGATCCTGGTACATCTCATGGAAGACGGTGTATTTGCGATCGTAATACTGCTTGATGCGGTTAGTTTGCGGCGTCACCGTCTTGCCGATACGGCTCATCGCCGACATCGCTTCCGGGAAACTGTCGAAAACACCTGCCGCCACGGTGCCCATCATTGCGCCGCCGAGCAGCATCGCTTCGCTCTCTTCTGGCAGCAACATCGCACAACCGGTAGCATTTGCATGTTCCTGAACAAAGATCGGGTTTTTGGTGCCCCCGCCGCTCGCCATCACCGTGTCAATGCTGTAACCACTCTGATTCATAGTTTCAATAATATGCCGCGTACCGAGGGCAATCGCCTGAATGGTTGCCAGGTAGTGCAACGCCATATCCTCCGGCGTACGCGAGAGTTTCAGCCCGCTGATCACCCCGGTTAATGTCGGGTTTGCGCGCGGCGAACGGTTACCGTGGAAGTACGGCAGAATGTGAATATCACGCGTTAAAAACGCGATATTTTCCGGCTCGCCCGCCATCTTCCGCAGTAGCGCATTCAGCACTTCATAGATGGTTTGCCCTTGCGCTTTCGCCTGAGCCAGCAGTGTTTCGTAGCACGGATGGGATTGAATCATATGGTCAATTAACGCCCCGGTCGCCGACTGCCCTCCCTCGTTCAGCCAGTAGCCCGGCAGCACTGCCGAGAAGTAAGGCCCCCACACGCCGCCGATAAAACGCGCTTGCGGTGAAATCGCCATATGGCCAGTAGAGGTGCCGCCAATCAGCGCGATACGCCGATCGAAATCCGCCATTTCACCCGAAGGCCCGCTGGCACCGAGCGTGCCCAGCGTGCCCGCGTGAGCATCGATAATCGACACGCTGACTGCCGTGCCGGGCATCAATCCCATTTCTGTCGCCGCACGTTGCGTCAGCCCACGACCCAGCGGCTCGCCCATGGTTTTCACGTAACGGCCGATTTTCTCCGCATCGTGCTCCAGCAAATCTTCAAGACCGATCTGGCGGAAATAACTGGTGTCCCACTTATCCTCATGGCCCATATACGTCCACTTGCACACCGTGGAGCAAAGTGAGCGGGTGTCATCACCCGTTGCCCGCCAGGTGAGAAAATCCGGCAGGTCGAAGTAATATCCAGCGTTGGCCCAGGTGTTCGGCATGTGCTGTTTTAACCACAGCAGTTTCGGCGTTTGCATCTCCGGCGAGATGATCCCGCCGACGTAATCCAGCACCCGGTGGTGCGTGGCGTTGATACGGTTCGCCTGCGAGATGGCGCGGTGATCCATCCACACAATAATGTTCTGCTCACTGCGCCCGGAAGGGCTAATGGTCAACGGGTTGCCCTCTTTGTCGAGCACCACCAGCGAACAGGTCGCGTCAAAACCGAGGCCTTTAACCTGAATCGGGTTAATATCCGCCTGGTTCACCGCATCGCGTACCGCGTTGCACACAGCCTGCCAGATATTGTCGGAAGATTGCTCAACAAAGTCGGCCTGCGGGCGGTAAATTTCAATCGCCCTGCTCGCTTGGCTGACCATTCTGCCAGTCAAATCAAAGACGCCTGCACGTGCGCTGCCGGTGCCAACATCCACACCAATAAAGTAGCTCGCCATTCTTTTTCTCCCGCTCTCAGGCTTTTCGATTTTGTAATGCGATAAAGAGGATCAGCACCGCGCCCCAGAGCGCCATCGTCAGATAGCTGCTGATACCCAACAAATTAAAGCCACTCTCCAGCATCTGTAGCACCACCAGCGCCAGCACCAGCCCCAGCACGCGGCCAAAACCGCCATCCGGGTTAATACCGCCCAGTACCGAAGCCAGAATAGTCACCAGAAGATAGGATTCACCGTAGCCCGCTTTCGCCGAATTGAACTTCGCCATCATCAAAATGGCAGCCGCCCAGCCCAACAGCGCGGAGATGATATACACCGAAATCTGTACGCGAACCGTATTCACACCACTGTAGCGTGTGGCCTGCTCGTTCGAGCCAACCAGGTAGAGACTGCGCCCAAGCGTAGTATGTTCGAGTAATACCCACAGCAGCAGCGCAACGAGGATAAACAGTAACAGTGCGACCGGGATGCCAAGCAGTGTGGCGTTGCCAAGGAACTGAATAGCGCTCGGAAAACCGGAGATGACCGTGCCATTTGAGAACAAAATATTCAGCCCGGAAATCAGCGTCATCGTGCCGAGTGTCGCCAGAATCGGCGAAACGCCAATCCACGCCACCAGCGCACCGTTCAGCGCCCCGATTGCCACCGCCACCAGCAGACCGGCGAGCAACGCCAGCGCCAGGAACAGCGGGTTATCCGGATGGCTGACAATTACCGCCGCCATTACCAGCGAACAGGCGTTCGCACCGGCAATGATCGACAGGTTAATGCCGCCGGTCAGCATGGTGATACCCATACCTAGCGCAAGCATGCCCAGAATCGGCAGTTGTGAGCCAATCGACTGGAAGTTAGCGACGCTAAAAAAACGACTGCCGAGTAGCGCAGAGAAAACCAGCGCCACGACGATGATAATGACGCATTGCAAGCGGATGATGGCATCATCGGGCAGAATTCGGACGCTGGATTTCATCTTATAACTCCCTCGCAAGTTTGCGTTTTTCGTTCCACGCGGTGGCGCTAATGCTCACCAGGATAATTGCGCCGCTAAATACCGTGTGCCAGTAAGAGGAGACACTCAGCAGCGTTAAACCGTTTTGCAAGAAGGCCAGCAGCACAACGCCCAACAGCGTGCCGGTCAACGTGCCACGCCCGCCGGACATGCTGGTGCCGCCAAGCACCACCGCCGCCAGTACCGTCAGCTCAAACCCCAGTAGCGAGTTCGGTGCAACAGACTGGGTAATTTGCGCCTGTACCACCGCCGCTACGCCAGCGAGGATGCCCATAAAACCGTAGACGTAGAAGTGCAGTTTCAGCAGGTTCAGACCCAGACGTGACGCCGCATCGCGGTTGCCGCCCATGGCATAAATCTGGCGGCCCAGCCGGGTATAATTCATCAGCACTGCGGTGAGAATAATCGTCGCGCCCAGACACAGCAGCGGCAGCGTCAATCCATAGTCGTAACCGTCGGCAGCGGTGAACGAAAACCAGTTGATGCCATTCATAAACCAGTCCGGGAAACCATACAGCCACGTCCCTTTGGTGGCATATACCAGCAGGCCGTAGTAAACATTCAGCGTGGCAATGGTAATGATGATGGCGGGCACGCGCAGCCAGTAGACCAGGAAGCCGTTGACTAACCCGAGCAGCAGGCCAACCGCCATCGAAAGCCCCAACGCCAGTGCGAAGTTACCGCCGTGGGCAATCACCCAACTGGCCATGGCGTATTGGGCAATCGCGGTCATCGCCGGAAACGAAATATCGATGCCGCCAGAAATCAGCACCACAAACAACCCACAGGCCAAAATCCCAAGGATGGCGTAACTGGTGGCGACATCCGTCAGGTTGCCAAGGGAAAGAAACTCATCGGTACGTACGCTGAGGAAAATCGCCAGCGCGATCACCAACAGCCCCAGCCAGAACTCATGTTGCCCGACAAGGCGGGAAAAGGACGCGTTACGCATTGACCACCTCGGCAATTTCCTGCTCTGTGCAACGGTGCGGATTAAACTCTGCCACCAGTTCCCCCCGGCGCATCACCAGCACGCGATGGCTGTTGTAATAGGCCTCCGGGATTTCGTCGCAAATCATCAACACCGCCATCCCCTGCTCCGCCAGTTGGCGGGCAATCTGATAGATGCCCTCTTTGTTGGCGATATCGACACCAACCGTGGGCGAATCAAGGATCAGAATACGCGGCTGCGTAGCCACCCATTTAGCGATGGCGATACGCTGCGCATTACCACCGGAGAGCGTTTTCACCGGTAACTTCGCATCGGAGACTTTGATGTTCAGCTCGCGAATGAGATCGGCAACCAGTTGCTCCGCTTTGCGGTGATCGAGCAAACCGCTGCGCGTGTGCAGCTTGTCGAACACCGTGACGATAGTATTGTCATAAATCGACTGTTCCATGATGAGCCCTTGCGTCAGCCGATCTTCTGACACATAACCAATACCGTGGCGGATGGCGTCATGGTTGCTACGCAGTTTCACCGGCGTGCCATTGATGCGGATCTCGCCGTCCTCAGGTTGTGTCATGCCAAACAGGCTCATGCACAATTCGGTACGTCCGGCACCCAAAAGACCGACAATCGATACGATTTCGCCGCTGCGTAGCGCCAGATTGATATCGCGATATTTGCCTTTACGGCTGAGATGACGCAGCTCCAGCATGGGTAATTGATCCACCGGGGGTTTTTCCGGCAGCGGGCTGTAGTGAAAACGCTGGCCGGTCATCAGATACGCCAGCTCGTGGCTATCCAACTCGCTTGCCGGCCAGGTGCCAATCAACTTGCCGTCGCGCATCACGCTGATGCGGTCAGCCACTTCCATCACTTCATCCAGACGGTGGCTGACAAACACCACGCAAATGCCGGCGGCTTTCAATTCATTGACCACGCGCAGTAAGCCATTCACTTCCTGGCGGGTTAGCGAGGCGGTGGGTTCATCCATAATCACCAGCCGGGCATCGGCAGCAATCGCGCGGCAAATCGCCACCAACTGGCGGTCGGCAATAGAGAGTTTTTCTACTTTTTTATCCGGATCGAGGCGCACGCCAATGCGCGCCATCGCCGCCAGCGCTTGTGTACGCATCGCGCTACGACGCACCCAGATATCGCCACCGGGTAGGTAGCGGTGAATGGCGATATTTTCCGCCACGCTAAAATTAGGAAACAGCGACAGATCCTGGTAAATAACCTGAATCCCGTAGTGCGCTGAGAGCTGCGGCGTGAGCTGGTGAAAAAGTTTGCCGTCGAGCGCGATGTTGGCACCCTTTTCCGGGTGATAAACACCGGATATTACTTTGATGATGGTGCTCTTTCCGCAGCCGTTTTGCCCCGCCAGACAGTGAACTTCGCCTTTTTCCAGCGTTAAATTCACATTATCCAGCGCCAGCACGCCCGGGAATCGCTTGCTGATATTCTCAAGAGTGATAAATGCGGTGGTGTCGGTCATCGACAATACCTCTGCCAGCGCCCGGGGTGGGCGCGAGGTTAAAATCTGCGGCGGAAGAGGCCGGCCTGACGGCCGGCATTCCGGTTCCCTGGTGTGGCCTGAAAGGCTCAGAAACCGAGTGATTGTGCGTTATCTTTGGTCACTTCGAGGATCTTATTAAAACGGATCACTTTCTTATTCATATCCACATCGGCTTTGCCCAACCCATCAATAGTCAGATCGGGCGTGACTTCTTTTCCTTGCAACAACTGGTCGGCGACGGTCACCAGCGCGAAACCGGCGTCACGCGGATCCCACAGCAGCGCTTTTTTGATGTCGCCACGCATCAGATACGGTGCGGCCTGGCCAGGCATCGCGATGCCCACAACAGCCAGTTTGTCTTTTGCGCGTTTCTTCTGCACGGCTTGTCCGGCGCCAATCGGCCCCAGCGAGCCAAAGCCAATTACCCCTTTCAATTGCGGGTAGGTTTTCATCAAATCGAGGGTGGTGGCATAGGATTTGTCAATGCTCTCGGCGACCGGCAAACGCGAGGTCACTTCGAACATATCCGGGTATTTCTCTTTTTGATATTTGATCGCGTAGTCGGCCCAGGCATTGTGCAGCGGCACCGTCAGAGAACCGACATAAATGGCGTAACCGCCTTTACCGCCCATATCTTTTGCCAGTTCATCGACGTTAGCCTGGGCATATTTTTCGCTGTCGATGGTTTCAATATCCCACTGACCTATTTGCTGATCCGGGGATTCATGCGTCAGTACCACAATGCCTTTGTCACGGGCTTTTTTCAGCACTGGCTCCAGTACTTTCGCATCATTTGGCACCACGATGATGGCGTTGACGTTTTTGGCGATCAGATCTTCAATCACTTTCACTTGCTGTGCCGGATCCGGTGTTGATGGCCCGGTCTGGTACGCGTTGACGTCCAGTTTTTTTGCCGCTTCGTTGACTCCGGTTTCCATGCGGTTAAACCATGGAATACCGGTAACTTTGGCAACCACCGCGATCTCATATTTTTGTGCCGCAAACGCCTGGCCGGAAACCATGCTGGCAGAAATGAGGGCTGCGCTGAGTAATGCGAGTTTGAATTTCATAGTTGTACCTTTCTTGAGGACAGAGGAAAGTCGCGAGATGGAGGTTAGCAACGAAGGGAAGAGGCAAAACAATGGTAATTTCAAAAACGTGATACAAGCCCAAAAATGTTAAAATAAAGATCAATTATAGTTAATTAAAGGTTAAATATAACCAGAAAATCATGATAGCCCACTTGAATGGTGTTAAATATAATTGAATTTAAAACATTAAATTAACAATTAATTATCATTTTAAGCATTGTGAGGGATGTTTTCACACCGCCAAATGGTGTAGCAGCCGCAAGAAGTTTTTAAATTTGAGAACTGAAACGAGCAAGGCAAAAGCGCTGACAGCAATATTTTCATCGTAACGCGATACTCGCCCACAAGCAGTGCCGATAACCTTTTATCTCTTACGGATTAATGAATGATGGAGTGTAACGATGCACTATGCGGCTGAACTGGAAGCACTGCTTCGCGCCGATTCACCGCGAATGGCGGCTCTGGCAATGGTGCGTGCAACCCACGAAAGATGCTGGATTGGCGCAGGGTTTATACGCGATGCAGTTTGGGATCAGTTGCACGGCTTCACGTCGCGCCCGCATACAGGGGATGTGGATGTTATCTGGCGTGAGCCTGCGGACACACGCGCCGAACGTGATGCAGAACTGGAAGCGCAGTTGCGCCTGCGCTCTGCCGGTTTTGCCTGGTCGGTAAAAAACCAAGCGCGCATGCATACGCGTAATGACGACGCGCCGTACGCCTCGCTGGAAAAAGCTCTCTGGCACTGGCCGGAAACGGCGACCGCCGTGGCAATGCGTTTAGATAAAGATGATCGCCTTGCGATTGTTGCCCCTTTTGGGCTGGCGGATCTATTCTGCTTGCGCCTGCAACCAACCCCGCGTTTTCAGCACGAGAAGCGGCACCTGTTCCACCAGCGCGTTGATGAGAAACGCTGGTTAATACGTTACCCAAAACTCCAGCTGTGCGGGTGACATTCGCGAAGGGCTATGTTAATAAAAGCGCTGGTTCAACGCCTTGCGAAATAAGGGGAAGTGATGAAAACGCGTATGTTGGCGCTGGCGACGCTGTTACTCAGCAGCCCGGTACTGGCCGATGAGTGCGATAACGCCTCCACACAAGCTCAGCTCAACAGCTGCACTGCCAGTCAATATCAGGCTGCGGATAAGAAACTTAATCAAACCTACCAGGCCGCGCTTAAGCGTTCGACGCCACCGCAAGCCGCAATGCTGAAAAAAGCGCAGCAAAGCTGGATAACCCTGCGCGACAGCGACTGCGCCTTTGTCAGTTCTGGCGTGGAGGGCGGCAGTGCCCAGCCGATGGTGCAAAACCAGTGCCTGACAGATAAAACCAATGAACGCGAAGCCTGGCTGGCATCGCTGTTGCAATGTGGCGAAGGTGACTTAAGCTGCCCATTACCGCCGGGCCACTAACGCACGCGGATGCCTTCGATGATCATGCGCTGAACGTTATCTACCGCACGCTGAAAGAAAGCCTCATCTTGCAGCGTTGATCCCGTGACCGCTTCCACCTGGGTGGCGAAATCGGCGTAATGCTGCGTTGAGGCCCAAATCATAAAGATAAGATGATGCGGGTCGACAGCGGCGAGTTTGCCGCTGGCTACCCAGCCCGCAATAATCGACGATTTCTCTTCAATCAACGTCTTCAAACTGCCGGTCAGTTCGGCTTTCAGCAGCGGCGCGCCCTGGAGCATCTCCTGGCAAAACAGTTTTGATGCCTGGGGATGATCGCGCGAAACTTCCATCTTTAAACGGATGTACTCGCGAATGGCCACCAGCGGTGCGAAATCTTCGCGAAACGCTTTCAACGGCGTTAACCAGATATCGAGAATTTGGCGCAATACGGCGATATAAAGCGCCTCTTTCGACGGGTAGTAATAGAGCAAATTGGTCTTCGATACGCCCGCCAGCTCTGCCACCTGTTCGAGGCGCGCACCATGAAAACCAAGGCGGGAAAAGAGATCCAATGCTGCCGTTAAAATCGCCTGCCGCTTCTCGCTCACCGCACGCTTGCGTTTGCCCGCTCCGCTAACTGTATCCTGCGCCATCCCCCACTCCTTATCCTTCACTATCACAACTCCTGCTCTGCCTTGTCTGCTGCGCCGGCAGACCGTGTTTTTTTCTTTTTCAGCTTCAGTTCACTCACCAGCACACCAAGCACAATCAACATGCCGCCAAAGAGTGCTAAAAATGGTAACCGCTCGCCAGCCATGCGGCCAAAAATTCCGGCCCATACTGGCTCACCAGTATAAATAACCGTGGCGCGCGTTGGTGACACACTGCGCTGCGCCCAGTTCATTACCACCTGGATAATGGCGCTAAAAATCCCCAACCCCAGCGCGACCAGTAACAAACCTGTCGTCAGTGGCGGTATGGCTTCCCCGGCAGGCACCATGACCATAAATGAGACCAGCGATGCGGTGAGCAATTGCACCACCGTCACCCGGCGAACATTGACTTTTCCGGCCCAGGCGCTGATCAGGATAATCTCGGCGGCAATGGCTAACGCGCTGGCAAGAGTAATGATTTCGCCTTCCCCCAGCGCCAGCAAATTACCTTCTGGCCCGGCGAGCAGCAATAGGCCACCAAACGCCAGCGCAATGCCAATACAGGACATTAACCCCGGTAACCGTCCCAGACACAGCCACTGTAATAACGGTACCAGGGGCACATACATGGCGGTAATAAATGCAGATTTGCTGCTGGAAATAGACTGGAGTCCCCAGGTTTGCAAACTGTAGCCCAGAGCGATGGCAACCCCGATGACGACTCCCGCCTTCACTTCAAGCCAGGTTAAGCCACGCAGGATATTCAGTGAGAGCATACTCACTGCCAGCGCAGCGGTGGCAAAGCGCAGACCAACGAAGAAGAACGGGCCACTCATCGTTACGGCGTATTGCACGGCAAGAAACGTACCACCCCAGAACATAGTGATAAGGATCAGCAGTGCTTCCTGAGGTTTTACGGAGAAGGCGTAACGGGCGAGAGACATATCACAACCGGCAACAGGGGAAAAACGCTAGTGTGCGTTGGCATCGCGGACGGTGCAAGGATAAAAAAACCGCCGGGTTTCCCCGGCGGCGGGCGTGCTTAACAACCGGTCAGGGTTGTCAGCCGCCATTGTTAGCTGCTACTGCTGCGGCTACCATGGCTATTTTTGCCCCCTTTTTTACCGGCTTCAGAGGCGCGCTGGGGATCGTTTTTAAAATTCCCCCCGCTCTGCTGGCCACCTTTACGGCCTGCTGCTGATGCTCTTTCACGGTCTTCAGCAAAGTTACCTGATCCACCACGATGGTTTGCCATGCTTACCTCCAGATGAGTGAAATATCAGACATCATACTGCGTTCAGTAAAAGAGGATTCTTTCACCGCACGGTGCAAAGGCAGTGCCTTTATCTGCGCCGTGTGGAACTAAGCTTAGTGGAAGGAAATCATTCAGCCAGTGAATGGTAATATTCTGCAACAGCTTGCGCTGCCAACAGCCATCCCTCCCTAAGCGAAACCGATAACGTCCTCTTAACTCGCAAAAAATCCGCCGCGTTTATATGTGACAAATTGTAACTCCCGGGATTTTGTTTTTAACTTGTTATTTATCAAAGAAATGGTGCTCTTATTTGCACTCTGACCATCACGTCATACGCTTAAAAAGAACGCAGCGTTCTGCTGCCGGTGATCATCAAATCAGGAGTGATGCAAATGGCCAAAGTATTGGTGCTTTATTATTCAATGTATGGACATATTGAAACGATGGCGCATGCCGTTGCCGAAGGTGCGCAAAAAGTGAATGGCGCGGACGTTGTCATCAAGCGCGTACCGGAAACCATGCCGGCAGAAGTATTTTTGAAATCAGGAGGTAAGACGCAAAATGCGCCAGTCGCCACGCCGCAAGAGTTGGCTGAATACGACGCCATCATTTTTGGTACACCGACTCGCTTCGGCAACATGTCCGGACAGATGCGAACCTTCCTTGATCAGACCGGTGGTTTATGGGCATCGGGCGCATTGTACGGCAAGCTGGCGAGCGTCTTCAGCTCCACCGGCACTGGCGGCGGCCAGGAACATACAATCTCGTCAACCTGGACTACCCTTGCACATCATGGGATGGTCATTGTGCCTATTGGTTACGCTGCCCAGGAGTTGTTCGATATTTCGCAGGTTCGCGGAGGCACACCTTATGGTGCAACGACTATTGCAGGTGCCGACGGTTCTCGCCAGCCCAGTAACGAAGAGCTGGCAATTGCCCGTTATCAGGGTGAATACGTTGCGGGCCTGGCAGTAAAACTCAACGGTTAACCTTCAACAGGAGGAAACAGATGCCAACTCAAGAAGCAAAAGCCCATCGCGTGGGTGAATGGGCCAGTTTACGTAATACCTCGCCAGAAATTGCCGAGGCGATCTTCGAACTCGCCGATTATGACGAAAAGCTGGCAGAAAAAATCTGGGAGGAAGGCAGCGATGAGGTGTTACTGCGCGCCTTTGAAAAAACCGATAAAGATTCACTTTTCTGGGGCGAACAAACCATAGAACGGCAAAACGTGTAGCGTTCTGCTCCCTCGCTGTCGCGGGGGAGCTTTTCGTTTCGCTTATTTCGCCGCGTCGCGCATCACCGCATTGAATTTATCAATAGGACAGAACCCTTCCCCATCTACCGGGCAACCTTTTAAGGCCAGCGTGACACGCTGTGCCGGGGATTTCAGGGTTAAAGCTTCAGCTTTGCGCAACTGATCGCGGCTCTGATAAACATATTCGATCTTCATCAGATCGCGATTACCCGCCGTGTCATGCCAGCGCTGGAAAACGATCTTCCCGCCAATCGGCGTGCGTTCGTTCTGGTCATGCAACTGATACGGTTTGAAATCGAGCGCCGTGAGCAATGAAGCGATGTTGGAATCATGCCCCACCAGCAGGGTCAGTTTCGGCGCGCGGCCAACCTCTTCCACCAGCGTTTTGTCGATGTATTTCACCAACGGTTTTGCCACGTTACGCGCCACTTCCGGCGAGGTAAATAAGGTATCCTGGTAGCTATTTTTCAGCTTCGACAAAATATTCCATTGCTGATCAGTTTTGATTTCTCCCCACGCAACCTGGTCCATGGGGAACCCTTCGTAATACTGCAAGGTGAACGCATCCACCAGCGAGTTTCCCACTTTCAGGGGCCCGGAAACACCCGGTTCCTGCTGATATTTCGCACTAAAGGTATCAGTGCCTTCTGCCAACGAGCATTGCTGTTTCTCTTTGCAGGCCGGGGACTGCTGATAGCGAGTGATTTTTTCCAATAGTTTATAGCTCTCTCCCAGCGCATAGTGCTGGCGCTGAGTTTCCATCGCTTTCACCGCCTGCTGGCCAAACGAGGCAGATTCGTCGGTAATCACCGGATTAAAGGTCGGATCCATCGTCCCCATCTTTTCCTGATGATGTACCGGGATATCACAACCCGGAAACGCGCCATTGATAAAGAACTGCGCTGTCGCGACAGTGCGTTGCAAACTGTTAGCCCAGGCGTAAACACTTTCTGGCGCCGGACACACTCCCGTAGCAATAAGTTTCTGCTCTGCAAGCCATTCGCGCATATAGTGCCCCATATACACTTCCAGTACGCCACCTTTGGTGGTCAGCTCTCCACCGGGGACATCCCACTGAGGCCATTTGTTGGGTGTAGATTGCTCCAGCACGCTGCCATTATTCGCCAGCGGTGCACGTAAGTTATGACGACTCATGATCAACACTTGCTGCAACTGATAACCCTGTGGTGCCGTTTGCGCCATCGCGGCGGGGAGTGCCATGGTGGAGGCAATTGCACTAAGCCAAAAAAACGTTTTCATTTTGCTTTCCTTATTTTTCTACCCGAAATTAGAATTGTGACACATTCATGACAACTCACCGGTACAAGATCCCCGGAGTGTGCACTGGCGCAAAAAGCGGTGTGAAGACGCGCGATGTGGTTTTATAATTAAACTATTAACCGGAGAACTGCGATGAAACGTACCCGCTTTGAAGAGACTTTCTGCCCCGTAGCTCGTTCACTGAATATTATTGGCGACTGGTGGTCCTTGCTCATTGTGCGTGATGCATTAGCAGGCGTGACACGGTTTGGTGAATTCCAGAAAAACCTGGGTATTGCCAAAAACATGCTGACCGCGCGTCTTAAACTGCTGGTGGATGAAGGTATTTTGCGCACGCAACCCGCCTCTGATGGCAGCGCCTGGCAGGAATATGTGTTGACAGAAAAAGGCCGTTCCCTGCAAACGGTGCTGGTCGCGCTCTCGCAATGGGGACAGGAGTGGTTGTTCGATAAAGGTGAACCTGCCAGCGTGCTGGTCGATAACCATACGCACCGCCCATTGCAAAAACTGGCTCTGCGCGCCGCGGATGGCCGCGAGTTGCAGCCACAGGACGTGAAGTTGCGTATAGCTAATACCTGATAATTCAGCCTGTTACCTCAATCTATTTTAAAACCGCATTTTTTGCCGTTTTATTTGGTTGCATTATAAAACCAAATATCAGAAGCTGAATTTAGTTTTATGATAAAACCATTTAACAACGAGGTAAGAAAAAATGACAACAGCACTGATTACCGGCGCCTCTTCAGGGATTGGCGCCATCTATGCCGACCGTCTCGCGGCTCGTGGTTACGACTTGCTGCTGGTCGCTCGCCGCGGCGACCGTTTAAACACACTTGCCGACGATTTACAGCATCGCCATGGCGTAAAAATCAGCACACTGGTTGCCGATCTCAGCAACGCTAAGGGGATCCAGCAGGTTGAGGCGATTTTGCGTGACAATACAACGATAAGTCTGCTGGTAAACAATGCCGGTGCAGCAAATCTTGCCCCTATCCTCAGCAGCAGTGCCGAACAACATGAAACCATCAACACGCTGAATACCACGGCGCTGATGCGCTTGACGCTGGCAGTGTTGCCGCGTTTCGTGGAAGACAATCAGGGAACCATCATTAATATTGCTTCAGTCGTTGCTTTCCATGCTCGTGCGGGCAGCGCGGTCTACAGCGCGACAAAAGCCTGGGTGCTTAATTTCACCCGTGGTTTACAGGAAGAGTTCGCCGGGAGCAATGTTCGCATTCAGGCCGTGCTGCCAGCCGCTACTGCGACTGAAATTTGGGGGCATTCCGGGATTACACTTGATGCGCTACCGGAAGGCTCGGTGATGACCAGCGAAGATTTGGTCGATGCGGCGCTGGCAGGCCTCGACCAAGGTGAATTGGTCACGGTTCCGCCAGTCGAGGATTTACAGCTGTGGGATAACTGGGAAACAGCGCGACTGGCGCTGTTTAGCGCTTCGCGCAACGGCAAACCCGCGTCACGTTACTCACGCGCTTAACGTTTTAACTTATCACCGTGGTTATGCATCCACTCGGCCAGCGGATCTAACGCACCGCGCAAGGTTAACCCCAACGGTGTAATGCAATATTCGACGCGCGGCGGGACTTCCGGATAAACCTGCCGGGAGACCAGCCCGCGTTGCTCAAATAAGCGCAATTGGCGAGTCAGCTCTTTTTGCGTAATCGGTGAAACTGCGCGCTGCAACTCACTAAAGCGCACCGCCGTATTCAACACAATCAACCGGTACAAAATCGGGATAGCCCATTTCCCGGAAATCAGGCTGACAAAATCAGTCATTGGACAGGGTTGCGTCGCATAATTTTTTTTCGGCAACAATGCCGCTGAATCCGCCATAACATACCTCCTGCCTTTTTAGTACCCATTTGGTACCTTGTATCCAAAGGATACAAACGGCTCTATAGTGCTTTCTCAAGCTTAAAAACAGGAGTCGAAAATGGGACGCTTAGCAGGTAAATATGCGCTGATCACCGGCGGTACCACTGGAATAGGTCTTGCTACCGCACAAGAATTCATCGCTGAAGGCGCACAGGTAGCCATAACCGGGCGTAATCCGGAAACCTTAAAGCAAGCGCAGGCAATACTCGGTGATAATGTCTGGGTTATTGCTTCTGATGCCAGTCGTACCGACGATCAACGCCAGCTTGCTGCCACACTCGCGACGCGCTGGCCACAGCTGGATGTACTGTATATTAATGCGGGCGATGTCTCGCACGGCTTGCTTGAAGAGTGGCGGGAAGAGAGTTGGGATCGGTTGATGGATACCAATCTCAAGGGCCCCTACTTTCTGATTCAGGCTCTCCTGCCGCTACTGCATAATCCATCGTCAGTGATCCTGTGTGGTTCGGTCAGCGCGCGGATCGGCCTGCCTACCAGCAGCGTATATGCCGCGAGCAAAGCCGCGCTACTGTCGTTTGCCCGCACGCTCTCGGCAGAATTGCTGCCGCGCGGGGTGCGCATCAATGGTTTGAGCCCTGGCCCGGTTGACACGCCGGCGCTGAATAAACTGGGGTTGAGCGGTGCGGCACAGGAAGCGTTGCAGAGTGAAATCAAAGATTTGGTGCCGTTAGGGCGAATGGGAACACCGACGGAGCTGGCGAAGGCTGCGCTGTTTCTTGCTTCCGATGAGTCCGCTTATGTGGTCGGCACGGAATTACTGGTCGATGGCGGTACCGGTAGTTTGTAAATAAAGCGGAGCCACTGGCCGTCTCCGCTTTATTACTCAGTAAAAACTCGCGCGGGTGGCGACCGTCATATGCGTCATCACATCCCCGGAGGAGCTAGCCGGGGTAACATTTAAATGGCAAAGGACAGGAACTTGCCTTTCATCGTATCGGCATTCACTAACCGCAGTGAAATTAAAACGGGCATTGAGAGCAGATTCATTGACCAGCGTATAATCGAGCGGTTTATTGACGCTATCAGGATAGTGAATGCTGGTTGAGGAGGCGACGAGATCGCCTGAGTAATATTGCACCTTTTTGATATTGCCATCAGTGTCGTAGAAATAATCGGTAATTTTTAGTGTTCGAAGCATTGTCTCGCCCAGCAGGCCTTGCGCATTGGTTTTATAATCGAGATGCCCATTACTATCATCGCGACTCGTTAAATTGCATTTGTCGTCCAACCCAAAAGCAACAGGTTGACCATTGAATGTTCCTTTTAGCGCCTTTCCTTCATTGACCAAATTCATATGGCTATTATCGGACTTACCATCATGGCGTAACGTCTGTACACAACCCTCTGCGGATAACACCACGCGGAGCGTGTAAACCTCGTTGCCTTTATCATCGGTTCCCACGGAATCGATGGTTTTGACATGGCCTTTGACCGGGTTGAAATCGAGCAGCGTTGACAGATTTAACAGTACCGGCATATAGGTTTGCTGCGCACTGGCAACCGTGGTGGTGAACCCAAGCATGAGCGCCAACAAATAAGAGCAAATTTTCACTTCTGCCATCCTTTGAAACAAAATGAGAAGAGTAACAAATGCGGACAATTCAGCAAGACCAGATAGAGGAAAATCTGAGGGCAAACAAATTCAGTTTGGCTTAAAATCGGTTAATTCGGGCATATATGTGAATGATCGACAAAAAAATAACTGCGTCAGCCACAGCATCATAGGTTAATTACATGCGTACTTTTTCGAAAATAACAAAAAGAAGAGCTCCACTGTGAAATTGAATATAGCGCAATTTTATTCAAATAATTCAATCTGGCGCCTTCCATAATTCAACACGATTACGCCCCTTATTTTTTGCTATATATAGCGCCTCATCAGCGACCTGTATTAAGCGTTCGTAATCAGGATGACCACTGAACATTGCCGCTCCGATAGAAAGGGACAAAGCAATATTTTCACCAGACGGTGAAATGACATTAGTTTTTTCAACACGACTACGAATACGCTCGGCAATACGTAAAGTATCAAACTCCGATGCCTCGGTTAAAATAATAACAAACTCATCGCCACCATAACGAAAAACGTAATCACTGCTGCGCACATTGTCATAAAATGCACTGGAAACTTTACGTAAAATTTCATCGCCAGTATGATGTCCCCATGTATCGTTAATTTGTTTAAATTTATCAACATCAATAATTAATACAGACAACGGAGTATTCATACGCTTGGCATGGGCAATTTCGCGTTTAAATATCGTGGGTAAAAAGCGTCGATTAAGAAGTTTTGTCAACACATCCATTCCCACTTCATGCCGGGAAACTTCCTCGAAAAGTTCACGCAACATCGTAATAATCTGCGAAACAGTGTTTCTGATCTGAATAAGAAATTTAACACGAAGTGTTCTGTTACTTAATGCTCTGGGTGTATTACGCGTATTACGGAAAACTTCATCGAGATCCTGAATGAGGCGCGAGATATGCCCCACTTCGGCGATACCACTAAAGTAATGACGGCCTTTGTGATTGAACCACAGGCCGAAGTCAGACTGGCTGAGGGTCAGACTGTTACCGAGATCAGCGTCCATAATGATTTTGTAGATAAGGTCAATCTCCCAGCTTAACATTGCAGCAATCTGCCGCTCTTTTTCTTCTTCCGCATTCTCAAGCAGGGAGAAAATGCGGTAATTCTCATCTTCCTTCGATGAGTTGTGTTCCGTAAAGGTAAAAGCGCGCGACATCACTTCCATGGCCAGATCAATGCTGTTAATGGCGTAGTGGTAAACTTCAAGCTTGTCTGCTGCAGCGTAAGATGAAGAATTGATCACCGGAAAGAGTATTTTTTTAAGAACCCGGAAACCCATTTCTACAATTTCAACCGAAATACCAATGCGCGCATGGATCGAAGCCACGTGTTGCTGAATCGCGATAAGTCTATCAATATCAGAAACTTGACATGCTAACACATCTGTAATCCACTTTTCTAACGCCCTTTTAAGATGTCTCTCTACTTGATCATTAGACAGAAACTCTTCCGCGTGAGGGTCAGTCAGAACAATACGGTAGAACTCCTGACTCAGAATATGTGCATGCGTTTTGCCAACTTCCGCCGCTAAAAAACGAATGCGTTCATCTGTTTTATCAATGAGATGAAACCATTCATTTTTCATTAATTTAAGATAATTTTCCATTACTTAAACCCTTACGATAGTTAACACGCTCTCTGCTTGCCCTCATCAATATGCTGAATATCGCAAGCCGGAAACTCATAACAAATGTTGAAAAATCTCTATTCTTTTTAAAAATGAAAGAATGTGCCAAGAAAAAAGTAATCTGCAATATAAAAAATCAATTTTACTTAAAACACCTCAGTTAATATCTTCTTCATTTAAAACAACAAAATCAAGTAATACATCTAAGAAGTATAGACTGCAAATGCACAATTACAATCTACTCCGTTCTTACCTTATCTAATTACAAGGACTTATTTAAGATTATTTAATTACAGGTTCCACTCCTGACTAATTATAATCCAGGAATTATCCTTAGAATTATTCAACATGATATAGAGCAAACACATGAAGATTTATACAATCAGTGACGATGTTTATTTCCAAAATGGAATTATTTCATTAGCCAAATCGAAGGGATGGGACATAGTTGCACATGAATTAGATTCTTCACTTACTAACCAACTAACACCAGATGACGTCGTCATCCTTCATCTGGACGTAAAAAACGGTGCCTATGCGAAGGCAATCTCACCACTTAATAAAGTCTGTAAATTACTGGTTATCTTAGGTGCTGCGAGAGATATCGTGATTAATGATGCCGATCTGGTCATTAAATCCCGGGACTCGCTTCTCGACATAAGCCGCGCTATTAGAGTTGTGGCAAAAAAGAAAAAAGAGGTATCGACCAAAGATAGTGAACTTAGTGATATCGAAAGTATTATTCTCAAAGAGTCACTAAAGGGCAAAAACATTCATCTGATAGCTAAAACACTTAATATACCGCCAAAAAGAGTTTACGCTTATCGTAACAAGGCGTGCAAAAAATTAGGAGGAAAAAAAATAAGCGACCTGCTTTTGATAAGAGATAAACTACTTGAAGAATCAACAACCTTTTTCACCTCTCCTACCAGTATAAAAGAACTGGACTACAGCTTTTAAAACATGCAGACACAAGATCGTCACCGCCTATAGTGATATAAATGCTACAGGCGGTATACTTCTATCACCAAAGATGAGTCTGTTTGTCGATCGTCCCCCAGCGAAAGTACATGTCACAAGCCATCAGAAAATCCCGATGCCAAAGCGCGTAAATGTGCAAATAGTTAAAGCAAATACATGGTAAAAAGCAGACCAAAAAATACACTTCAAACCAGAGTTGCCATCCAGACCATGCCAGAAACGCACTAACGAGAATAATCCATACAAACTCAGTGAGCAGTAACAGAGTTATTCTCAACCAAAAAGGCTTGTCATAGAATGCAGGCCATGGCAATGAAACCGAAAAATAAAAATCAATTTCTTTTAAAAACAACCTGCCGAGAAATATATACCGCCTTGACAAACGAGCAAAAAGTAGATTTATTGCCAAAACAATACAACATAAAATAAACATTGCGACCACTACCCTGGCGGAGAAAACGCCGACCTGCAGCGAAAAATCCGCCTCACGTTTCAAAGGCGAAATAGTCAACAAATTTAAAGCGACGCCAAGAAAAAGATACGCAAAAACATAACGATAAAGGTGCTTATATTTCACCTTTTCAACCGCTGCCGTTGCTACCTGCTTAATATAACTGGTTCTTAAGGCCCGAAACACAACGTAAATAAAAATAGGTGAAATCGTAAGCAAGGGAATCAGTGCATACATTGATGAGTGAAGTAAAAAACAGCTCTGTATAATTAACCCAAAACCGGCGGTAAATAAATTACTCGCAACGAATGGATGAGAACACCATTTTTCTATTCTGCCAAGTTTTCTCCCAGAAAAAAAAGTGAAGTCGATCGCTTTTGTAACGCATTTGTATGCCCAAAAAGCTTTAAGTTCATAAATTGAACTGAAGAGTAAAATACCTACAATGCCGCTAATGTAATAAGCGTCACTTTGATTTAAATCATAGCTATTATTCTTCCAATAAAAACCAATCATAATAAAAACAACAACGAAGAGAAAAGGCAGTATTCTTTTATCCTGAACACGTATAAATTTTAGATAATCTGGAATCACAATAGCACCATTAAATTGAAAACAATCCCCTGCAATGCAATGTCATCTCAGGGTTAAAGTTGACGAAATCCTTTAACACTTTCCCAAGGTAAGCTTTATTACTGATTTCAACGAATAAGGCTGGGCTTTTATTTGCTAAAAAAAGCGACATTGAATCCGCCCATTTAACAGTATGTGTTAAATGCAAAGAGAGGTTTTCTTTGATCTGCACCGGTTCATTTTCTGCCCTACCTGTCACATTCATAACGACAGCGTGTTGGGGAGGACAAATTTCAGCGTCAGACAGATGCTTGCGCATCACGGGTACGCCTTCGTCCATCAAATACGTGTGCCAGGCACCGCTTACGCCAAGCTTCACAGGCTCATGGCCAGCAGCACGGAGCTGACGTGAGAAATCATTAAGTGCAGCTATCGTTCCGCCAACCACTTGTTGCCGGCAGCTATTATCACAACTGATATCGATTGGTAGATCAGATTCAATAATCATTTGACTGAGAGCGGTATGATCTATGTCTTTTACCGCCAACATGTAGCCTTTGTATTTTTTACTAACATCATCCATCACCTGCGAACGAAAATGAATCAGGCGAAATAGATTTTCCAGTGTTATTGATCCGGCAGCGTAAAGAGCACTATATTCCCCAACACTATGCCCGCATGAACCGATAACGCGTGTCTCCGCAAATTTGTCTTTGCAAAGAGTATAGAGCGTTACATTCATCGCAGTTACAGCAATTTGTTGCACAGTTGTCTGGATCAAGCGATTCATGGGGCCTTTTAAACATAATCGCCTAATATCCATACCAGAAATATCACTGGCGCAATCCCAGATGGCTCGTGTTGTCTCATTTATATTCCATAAATCAGCACCCATGCCGATAACGGGATTTCCCTGCCCAGCGAAAAGAAAAACAACAGGCTGTGATGTACTACTTATGTCCATAGATAATATCCTTATAAATGATATTCAACCCCTAGGTAAAAACCGACAGTTCTACCAAAGTGGGAGAATTCAGCATCTCGCGCGCCAAACGCTGAAAAAATCCCAGCATAGCCTTCAACTTTCCCATCGAAATAATCAAAAGGTCTCGAGTAATGCATCCCGATTAGCGAGCTGTAATCCACCATATTCGTAATAATATAAGGCTGTAAGTTAGAACCACCTTTAAATGCCAAACTAGCATAAGCATTAATATAGTGTTTACCCAGCAAGTTTCCTTTATTTGAAACATTACTTATTTCTGCACCCATAAGATATTTATACGCATCAAACACCTGATCTAATGCAGCATACTGGTTTTTGGTATTGAGATAATCGATAAAATTTGTTTGTTGCCGCCACTGGTGTGCAGAATATCCTTCGCTTTGAAAATAGTATTCTAAGCCAAACAAACTGAAGTTATCAGTGGTGTACTGCCCGCCTATCGCCAGCTCAACGCCCTGTTTATCTCCTGTGGTATAGAGCGAAGAAGGAAAAGAATAACTCTGCACAGCATCAGCCTTTTGCGGTGAAAAATGCCGCCATCGTTGGGTTGAATGCAAGGCAATCTCAGCATTGATAATCCATTGTGGCGTGTAATTAATACTGTCAGCTAAAGCAACAGAGCGAGATTCTCCTAACATTACATTAATTGACGGCGTATGTTTTTTAAGACGATATTCCGTATAACTTAACAAATAACGTTCGCTGGAATTAGAACGTTGATCAGCAGACCAGTTTCCTGACGACTCATAGTGCTTATTTATTCGTGCTAACCGAGGTGCGACAGTGAAAACCACTCCGTAATCCCTTGTATCATGAATAATGCTCGCCCCCCAAAATGATTCGGCATAAACTGGCTTCATTGCCGGAGTATAAAGGCGGTCATTTTTAAACCCCGCATAGTAATTGGTTAGCAGAGCCGATGGCGACTTAAGAAAGAAAATACCCGGTTTATCTCTAAGCTTACCGCCTTCGAGGCGAACGTTGTCAGACAATATAAGCGTAAGTTTAACCTGATTCAGTAGTATTCGCGAACGATGGTTATCCTTCTCAAAATCCCCCAAGGTTCGCCATGGATAATAAGTCAACCCATAAAGTGATAGATCTAAATTCAGACGTTCATCAATAATCGAACAACCGCTGCTAAACTTTACGCCTGCGCTATTATTAATACTATCTTCTACATAGGCGTTTTTGCCTTCAATGTTCCATATTGATGGTTTCTTTTTTGTATAAGAGCCTTGCAACGATAGTGTAACATCAGCGTTTTTTTGTATATCAGAACCCGAAAGACAATTTGCGTTGAGACTAACAGGTAACAGTATAAACGATAAAGTCACCAGATTTATGCGGCAACTCACTTAACACCTCGCTGAATATATTCCCGGGTAAAATTAGATTCGGGTAAAGATTCGAACCTTACATCACTATACTCCATAACAGAATAGCCTTTACTGTGCTTTGCATCTCGCACAACTATTTTCATTGGTCGCATTTCCCCTAGCACCATTTGAAAATTTTCATACTGAACTGTTTTAAGTAGCTTATCGTCCATCGAATAATAAGATGCCTGATAGGGATGATAACTTTCTCTTTCAACCAAATAGATAATCTTAGGGTATGTCACTGCATCCGATTTACGTAGCAAGACGAGTTCGTAGCAGAACGATTCCCCGCAGGGCTTATCTCCAACCAGTGTTGCGCTATAAGAATATTCAAAGTTGGTAACGATAACGTCACCATTTGAAATTTGCCCAACTAGCCTTTGCTCACGCGATATAGGCATAGGTCGTCGAAGCGTTGGCGTATAAAACCATAGATCATACCAATCAGATAGCATGACATTACCTTTATCCCTGGGTGGATAAATAAAACGAGCTAACGAACGCGCATCAGCTGGCATTCCATCTTCAGGCTTCATAAAACGCATTGATATATCAAGAATCTGCTTATTTTCTTCTTTTTCTACACCATCGTTGTACTCAAGCACTGTAACGGTATAACGAAAAGGTTTATTGGGTGAGCGAATTTCGTCAGCACGCCGAATAATATCTAGCGCTCCGACTGCAGCTATCGCGCTGACATTTACCATGATAAAAAAAACAGACACAATAATGATTCGAAGACTAACGGAGCCAATCATATTCGGCCTTAAGAAAATTTAAATGCATCTGATATATTTAACCTGGATGCTCGCAAAGCAGGTAGTATTGACGCTAACGAGGAAGTTAGCACAGGCAACACAAACGTTAGCCATATCAATGCGACGTTGTTAATTTTAATGAAAGCGGTATAACCTTGCGTTTGGCCGGGAGAGGGGGGCATGGCGATACCGTGTAGATTAATAATACCTGCAAGAACAAAGCCGATGACAAGACTACCTATCGCACCGAGGGTACCAATAAATATTCCTTCAAGCAGGAACAACCGCGAAACATGTAATGGCTGTAAACCAATCGCCCGTAGCGTGGTGATTTCTCTTGTACGTTCTATAATATTCATAGTCATCGCATTACTGATCATAAAGATAACAATGAGTGCCACAATGAGCTTGATGAAGAAATAAATACCTGATAGTAAACTCTCTACCTGTTGATAAAAAATTGAGGTATCTTTCCAACTTTTAACTATCAATGGCAAATGATGTTCATCAATAAAATGTCGTAAATTTTTGATAAAAAAATCCGTATTGTCTTTTTTAAGCAAAATTATGACTTTGCTTACACCATCTGTACCCATTAATTTTTGTGCTGTCGCCAAGGGCATTTTCATCGCAACATCATCATAATCTTTAATACCTGAGGAGAAGATGCCACGTAATTTCAATGAAAGAGCGCCCTGCCCACCATGGGTATTGACTGTCATTATATCAAGCCAGTCACCATAATTAGCATTTAGCGTTCCAGCAAGCCCTTCCCCGATGGTAACTTCGTTTGTTTTAACTCGAGATAAATCACTGCCAGAAATAATTTTATCGAAAGAACCTAGCTTTAATGATGGCAACGGTTCTACACCTAACCCTGAAAAAAAACTGGAGGTTTCATTTTCATATTGTGATACGACACCGCTAAACTCAAGTTGTCCTGAAATAGTTGAAATATCATCAAATAATGCATGATCGCTGAGAATTTCTTTTTTCAGATTTGCATAATCCGCGATCAGACTGCGACTTTTATTTGATGTCTCAAAATATTTTGGGTTATAGATTTGAACATGCCCGATATTTGTTCTAATAGTCTGCTCCTTCATAATCCAAAAAGAATAATCAATAAATCCGCCATATAGGAAAATAGACACACCACCTAGCATAATGGCAATCGTTGTTGAAATTGTTCTTTTTTTATGTCGGAACAAATTTAAAAAAGAAAACCTGGCATCCCTAAATTTGAAAAAGGCACAATAAAAGACAAAACACATTATCACAAGAACAGCTATATTCATTAAAAGCATATGCATGGATACTTACTCGCCTTTGAGTAATGGAATAACAACTTGGGTAACTTCATTCATATCCCACTCTGGTTCAGCATGGAAGTCTGTATTCTGATACTTCGCACCCATGGAAGTTTGCGCCTTTATTTTTTCCATTAGCAATTCAGCCTGCTGAGGTTGATTGCAGTTTACCAGGGCTCTATAACGCATATACTCAATATGCTTTACAATATCATTATTGAATACATTTTTTTCTTTTAATAACCGATTGGTATCATCGAGTGTAACTACACAACGCCCTATTACAGCGGGTAAATAAGCGTCGATACGTACGCGAAGATATCTAATACGGGGGTTTTCTTCATGTGAATCTACCGTTTCATCAAGATAAAAAAAACCCGTTTTCGCATATTCCGAAGCATGGATAAAATCATTAACGGCCGAAAAATGATTCGCCTGCCGTAACATTCCATAGGAATAAAAAATCAGCGACGTAACGTTCTTCGTTTTTTCAAATTCCTGAAAAAGTGCCTGTGTCGTTTTCGCTAACGCATCGGATTGTTCAGGGAGGCCACGCTGTATCACTTTATCGACCTCCGGAGCTGTCATCGCATAAGCAGTATTCGCTACCATATAACAGGCCAATCCTACCCAGAGAGACCAATAATACTTACGCATCTGCGCCATGTACTAACACTCCATCTTTAATTTCAATTACCCGCCCGGCTCTGTCTCTAAGCTGGGTTGAATGCGTGGAAATAACAAATGTGGTGCCGATCTGCTGATTTATTTTCATCAACAAATCTAAAATGGACTCCCCCGTCGTTAAGTCCAAATTCCCGGTCGGTTCGTCGGCGACGACGACACTGGGTTCATGCGCAAGCGCGCGGGCGATCGCAACACGCTGCTGCTGCCCTCCCGATAACTGACCGGGTTTGCGATCAATTAAATGAGCGAGCCCCACGCTGTCCAGGAAATATAAAGCGCGCTCTTTTGCTTCTTTCTTATTGAAATGTGCATTCAAAACAAGAGGATAAAAAACATTATCAAAAACGCTGAGTACTGGGATAAGGTTAAAAAACTGAAAAATAAACCCTAAGTACTTACTTCGCACATATGCCAACTGTTTTTCGGGCATTTCATTAAGAACATAATTAAGAAACATGACAGTTCCAGCGGAAGGAATATCGATGCCAGAAAGAATATTTAGCAACGTACTTTTCCCACTACCGGAAGGCCCACATAGCGCCACAAACTCGCCTTTCTTGATTTCAAGGTTAATTTTTTTTAACGCGTCAACCTTATTTTCGCTAGCACCAAAACTCTTATAAATATCTTGCATAAAGATTGCTGGAAGTTCTTTTATTGTATTCCCCATCAATCACCCCCCCGACGAAAAGAGGGTATCAAAATAACTATACCCACCGAACTTATCAGCTAATATCGTGCGCATCTTTTTTGAAGGAACCGTTTTGTTTAGTAGATACTCCCAGCTCAGCGCAGGGGTAAGACAACCGCTCGACCCATAAATATCTTTCAGGTCGATAACATCTATGCAAGTTCGCGGTGTTATCCGCGTAATATTCTCTTTTCTACCCGAAAAGGTAAGCAGATCACCTTCCGATAAATCCTTCGCCATCTCACGTTGAATGTAATCCACGTTATCGTGAGCGATATAACTACCGCAACTCACTCTTAGCGCACTTTCGCGTAAGCTGAAAATAAAACACCCTGTCCGCTCGACGGAGAGTTGCACGCCATTTTTTTGCTTTGCTCTAACGCTACCCTTGATACCAGAAATATCTTCATCCGAAAAAACCAATACGGGAATTGCTCTGTACGCTCCACATATAACCACAAAATCGAAAACCTTCCAATGTAGATAATCTTGCGCTAATCGCATCGCCTGTATTAATGAAAAATTCTCCCCGCGAATCTTGCACGTCACGTTTTTAATTGAGAATTTCTTTAATATATTCTTTGGCAATGTATCAATAGTCGAAGTATGCAGCGCGCTGGTGATATTTTCAAAGACAGACGATTCTCCCCATGCATCGATATAAATGAAAGCAGCACGCGACTTTAACAATAACATGCGGTCTCTTGGAGTCATCTGTTGTAATGCAACATCAGCGGCTTGCTCCATGGACTCAATATAATCAATATAACGCGGCTTACGTATCATTTCCCGCGCATAGATTTCTTTATCGGTCCCAAATCTCTTAAATGCCCAACCACTTGCAGAGGTAGATTTAAGAGCCTGGTTATACAGATGAGCCTCCCAGGCATTTAACCAGTGAGGAGCATAAAAATAAAAATTCTCGTCTGGTTCCAAAAGTGAAAATGACGTCAGATATATCTCATTTTTCATATCTACTAATCTCAAATGCTGGTATCAGACATGACAATGCCGATAATTGATCCATCAACGCCAAGCCCCGTCTTCAACAAATGTTTCTTTTCATGTTTAATAACGCCGATATCCGTCAACAGCTGACTCGAAATTTCTTCGATAATGTCATCATTACTTACCGGAGAAAGTAATTCGCGTCGGCGAAGAGAGTACTCGCCAATAATCAAATCGACGATCCCTGAGCCTGTTGTGGTGTACCCCAGTTGTCCTTTATAAGCGAGAACCGGAACAGGTTGCTTGCCTGAAAGCATTGCTATTGCTTTAGCCTCTGCCTTATCGCTATTTGACGAACCGTTACCATGAGGAATGATTGCACATAAATCGCCGAGACCGATATTCGCGTCATTCAATACTTTACTTATAACTTTAATAATATTAGCGCTTAACCAAGCTGAATCATTACTGCGACTCGCACTAATTTGCGCATACGCAGATTTGAGCTGTATACCACCGTTTACTCCTCTGGCCAGTCGATGCGCTTTACTCTCAAGTAGTATGACGCAGCAGCCCTCTGAAAATAAAACTGATCTGCTATTTTGACCAAATGGTTGTACTGATTCGCTATCAAGCATAGATTGATTTTCGAGAAACCAGATATCTTGTGTTTTGATTTTAGAACAATTAATTACGCAAACAAGATCTGCCCCATCATTATCAATCGCCTGGCAACCAAGATGAACTGCTGTTAATGATGAATTACTAGTGCAATGTAAATTAGGCGGAAGATGGTTTAACCCATACTTGTGCGCAATATTATAGGCAAGTTCATCCTGCGACATATTGTTTACATGAAGACGACTTATTGATAGCGAACATTTAAGATCTTCAACATCATTATGATCATAAAAGGATTTATAGTCCATGCCATCAACACGTGGCCCTAACCCGGTTAAATATACCCTTACCCTTTCACCGGCAAGCGCAATTTTTCCGAGATTAGCCTGAGCCAGTGCGTCATCGATTAATCGATACAATAACGCTAATGGGCTATCATCTATTTGCTCCAGCCTTGCCACGTGCTTATTCCCTGTAAACCCGCATTTCAGCGCTAATTCATCAGATGCAAACCAATAATTCTCATTAACACGCTTACCAACGCGAAGATTATTGACCAACTGACTGTAGTTTTCAGCAAAGGGTAAATATAGACTATAACCTGTAATGATAGCCGCATTATCCACTGATTTATTCCTTAATTACAAATGCATAATAGTTCC
>NZ_SJOP01000026.1 GCF_004331415.1 Kosakonia quasisacchari | reverse complement strand
CTGGATGACGCCATCTGAATTTGCTGAGAAGTCTGCCGGTTGCCAGAATATGCAGCCAACATGAAGCTGGTTATTCCTGATTACGACTGGATCATATTCGGGGTCAGGATCAAAAGCTGGTTATTCCTGATTACGACTGGATCATATTCGGGGTCAGGATCAGTGGCAGTCTCGCATGGAATCATCTTAGATTTTTGGCTGTCACCAAACATCCCTGATTTACCATAACGTCGCATTACGCGCACAGCTCAGAAGGCCTGAGAGCGTTTCTGACGAAAACCGGGTAAAACACCAAACAAACCTGCCAGAAACGCAGGAGATGAATTTTACCTCACTGCATATAAACGCACAAAAGTGCTTAGGCCCTGATTTCAATACATTCGCCTCCCCTCTTTCCTGTTTCTGCAACTTTTCTCAGTAAGTCATATCACGCTATCCAGCTTTATTAGCGGATAAACCCCAATAAAAAGCACCTTTAAAGGTGCGCTTAAATGATCTACAATTAACACTCAAACTGAGGAGGTAACATTATGGCATTTCAGGTTCTGACCACTACGGCAGCCAGCATTACTGAGCTTAAACGTGACCCTATGGGTACTTTCCACGCCGGGGATGGCGCTCCGGTAGCCATTCTGAATCGTAATGAGCCTGCATTCTACTGCGTGCCACCGGCACTGTATGCCCAGTTGATGGAACTTCTGGAAGATGAAGAGCTGGGACGGATGGCTGATGAGCGAAGCGGAGAAAAGGTTATAGAGGTCAATATTGATGACCTATAAGCTGGCTTTCAACGAATCCGCTCTGAAAGAATGGAAGAAGCTGGGCCATACACTGCAGGTGCAATTCAAAAAGAAGCTCAAAGAGCGCCTGGAGAACCCCAGAGTTCCGGCATCACAGCTACATGGACGCAAGGACCAATATAAAATTAAGCTACGTGGTGCCGGATACCGCCTTGTCTATCGTGTAGAGGACGACATTGTCACAGTCACTGTTATCGGCATAGGCAAACGCGAAAACGACGACATTTATAATGCAACCCTTAATCGCAATTGACTAATGCTGTAAGCACTATTTTGGAGTCGTATCCGGGCCTACTTTCTTTCTGGGTAACGTTGGCGGCTTCACATCATCTTTGCTCTGCGTTCGCCGTGTCATCCAGGGATGGTCAGCAGCAGGTTTGACGTAATATTTTGAGCGCAAATTATACCTCGCATTGTCCACACGCTCATGTACGCTCTTTTCATCATCAAGCGGTATTGGTTCAGGCCCATCGACATATTTTTCGTAGCCCAACGGCCGACTTTCATGAAGCACCGTTATTTCACCGTTAAAGTTCTCGCAAACCGTGACAATCGCGCGCCTGAGACGGTATCCCTGCCCTTCTGAACGGATCTGATATGCACTCGTTTTATACTGAAAGGTCAGATTCTTGGAAAGCACCCGACGGGACTGATAACAGAGTATGTAGTTAAGTTCTTCCGGAGAATGAAGAATCTCCCTGTGGGCGTTACCATTTTCACGAGGGACTGAAGTGAAGCGAGAGTTATAATCCTTCATAAACTCAGATAACCACAGGTTAGCTGATTCGATATCGCTGATATTGCGAAGGCGTAATTCTTTAACCAGTCTGTCCTGTAACGTCTGATTAGCACGCTCGACCCGCCCCTTAGCCTGAGGAGTATTAGCGTGAATCGGCTCGATCCCAAGAGTTTTAATTGCACGGGTAAATTGTGTTAGCTCGCCTTCACGTTCCGGGTTATTCACACGGAAAATACAGTGTCTGTCAGAATACAGGGCAAGGGGACGCCCATATTTGTCGAGATAATCACGTAACGTTTCCATGTAAGCACGTGTCGTTTCTGCAGGAGCGAAGCGGAGCGCCATAAGCGCACTGGTGGCGTCATCAATAAAGACAATTAATGTACAGCGAGGCCCACGCTCTTCAAACCAGTCATGCGGAGAACCGTCAATCTGAATAAGTTCGCCATAGCATGGGCGCCGTTGCCGACGCTGATAAATGCGGGCAATTTTTCGGCGTCGCTCACGCCATAAACCTTCTTCAACCATCCACTTGCGCAAAGTTTCGGCCGACAAAGCCAGTCCATGGATCTCCCGTAATTTCTCACAGGCAAAAGTGGGGCCGAAATCCGGATATTTATCTCTGACAAGTGAGATGACGAGAGTCCGAAATTCCGACGTAAAAGCATTATTGGGACGTTGTCCTCGGCGGCGAGAAACCAGGCCCTGAGGACCTTCGATCTGGTAACGCTGAACGAGACGTTTTACCTGCCGGATTGATATGCCTATACGGTCCGCAGCCTGCTCTTGGGTGATCTGTCGGCTGACTGAATCCCGAATTATCTGGAGACGGTCAAGTTCTTTAAGGCTCATGCTAATGATCTCTTTTGACATGAAATATCCTGGCTGAGAAGCTACGGGGACATTTCAGAATGGGTCAAAAGGGACATTACTGCATAGGATTAACAATAACCTGCGGCTCCTTGCCTTTCGGCGGGTAAGAGGCTACTCTACATGTGTCGAGCATATAGACAGGCCTCGTTGGTTAATTGAAAAATGACCTTCGGGGCTTTCTTCTTTCTGCCGCACAACTTTTTACCGTCATGAGGCAAAAAGCCTCAAGCGCCACCCGCATCATATCCCATCAAGCCGTCTGGTCGCATCGCAGGAAAACGTTTTTAAGACAAAAAAACCGGTCCTTGCGAGACCGGTTTAAATGCTATTACATCAACGAGTTAACCACCTAAGTAAGCGCTGCGCACCGCTTCATTCGCCAGTAACGCGTCGCCGGTGTCTTCCAGCACTACATGGCCGTTCTCCAGCACGTAGCCGCGATCGGCGAGCTTCAGCGCCTGGTTGGCGTTCTGCTCAACCAGGAAGATCGTCATCCCGTCTTTTCGCAGTTGTTCAATGGTGTCGAAGATTTGCTGAATAATGATCGGCGCAAGACCCAGCGAGGGTTCATCCAGCAGTAACAAACGCGGCTGGCTCATCAGCGCACGACCAATCGCCAACATCTGCTGCTCGCCGCCGGACATGGTGCCGGCACGCTGGATACGGCGCTCATGCAGGCGCGGAAACAGTTCATAAACCCATTGAATACGCGTCTGATACTGCTCGCGATCGGCGAAAAAGCCGCCCATCGCCAGGTTCTCTTCTACAGTCATCCGTGAAAAGACGCGGCGACCTTCCGGCACAATCGCCACGGCTTCACGCATGATCTTTGCGGTCTGCCAGTCGGTAATGTCTTTGCCATCAAACACAATGCGCCCGCTGCTGGCGCGCGGATCGCCGCACAGTGTGCCGAGCAGCGTGGTTTTCCCCGCGCCGTTGGCACCAATCAGCGTCACGATCTCACCCTGGTTAATATGCAGGCTGACATCGTGCAGTGCCTGAATTTTGCCGTAGTGAGCGCTAACTTTGTCAAAAGATAACATCGCTTTTTCCATCTTATGCCTCACCCAGGTATGCACGGATCACGTCCGGGTTGTTACGAATCTCTTCCGGCGTCCCGTTCGCCAGCGGCGTGCCCTGGTTCACTACATAAATCCGGTCGGAAATCCCCATTACCAGCTTCATATCATGCTCAATCAGCAGGATGGTGGTGTTGTGATGGTTACGCAGCTCGACAATCAACTCGTCCAGCTCTTTGGTCTCTTTTGGGTTAAGACCCGCTGCCGGTTCGTCGAGCATCAGGATTTCAGGCTGCGTTACCATGCAGCGGACGATCTCCAGACGGCGCTGATCGCCATAAGCGAGGTTGCTGGCCTGGCGGTTAGCGTGCGCTAACAAACCAATACGATCCAGCCAGGTGGCAGCGCGGTCCAGCGCCTCACCCTGCGCACGCCGAAACGCCGGCGTTTTCAACAGGCCGGAGAAAACCCCGGTCTTGAGCTGCTGGTGTTGCCCCACCAGCAGGTTTTCAATGACCGTCATTTCGCGGAACAGGCGCACATGCTGGAAAGTCCGCACCACGCCCATGCGGGCAATTTGCTGCCCCGGCAGCCCTTCCAGGTGCTGATCACGTAGCATAATGGTGCCACCCGTCGGTTTATAGAAACCGGTCAGGCAGTTAAACACGGTGGTTTTGCCCGCGCCGTTCGGGCCAATCAGCGAAACGATCTCCTGCGAGCGCAGCTCCAACGACACATTGTTGACAGCTAACAGCCCGCCAAAGCGCATCATCAGGCCGTTTACGGATAACAGTGGCTGACTCATGCCTGCTCTCCTTTCGCTTGCCCGCTTTTCAGTTTCAACTGCGGACGGGTCATCGGCAGCAAGCCTTGCGGACGCCAGATCATCATCAGTACCATCAAACCACCCAGCATCAACATGCTGTATTCATTAAAGTCACGCATCAGCTCGCGGGAAACCACCAGCAGGATTGCCGCGAGGATCACCGCAAACTGAGAACCCATACCGCCCAGTACCACAATCGCCAGCACAAACGCGGATTCGGCGAAAGTGAACGATTCCGGGCTGACAAAGCCCTGGCGCGCGGCAAACAGCGTACCGGCAAAACCGGCGAACGCGGCGCTGATGGTAAAGGCCGTCAGCTTAATGCGTGTCGGGTTCAGCCCGAGTGAACGGCAGGCGATTTCATCTTCACGCAGCGCTTCCCACGCGCGCCCCAGCGGCATGCGCAGCAGGCGGTTAATCACAAACAGCGTCAGCACCACCAGCAGCAGCGCAACCAGGTAGAGGAACACCACGCGATCACTGGGGTCGTAAGGCACGTTAAAGAAGTTGCTGAAGGTATCCCAACCTCCTTCACGGGCGGTGCGGCTGAACTCGAGACCGAACAGCGTCGGTTTGGGGATCTGGCTGATACCGTTCGGGCCGCCGGTTATTTCGGTGTTGTTCAACAGCAGAATGCGGACGATTTCGCCGAAACCCAGCGTCACAATCGCCAGGTAATCACCGCGCAGACGCAGCACCGGGAAGCCCAGCAGGAAACCCGCGGCAGCGGAAACCAGCCCCGCCAGCGGCAGGCACGTCCAGAAACCCAGGCCGTAATAGTGATTGAGCAGCGCGAAGGTATACGCGCCGATGGCGTAAAAACCGCCGTAACCCAGCACCAGCAAACCGGAAAGCCCGACCACCACGTTCAGGCCGAGGCCGAGGATGATATAGATCATCGTCATGGTGGCGATATCCACCGTGCCGCGCGAAACGACAAACGGCCACGCCACCGCAATCACCAGCAGCGCTAACAGGAACAACTTCTGTTTGAGCGTAGAACCGTCAATCGCTGGCAGCACGAATTTCGGCCCGGAAACACCCTTCAGGCTTTTCTGCAAAACAGGCCGCAGCAACTGGAAGAAAAACACCACTGCCGTACCGATAAAGATCCACTGCCAGCGAATATCCGCCGCGGTATCCACAACCAGTTTGGTGCCGTTCAGCTCCAGTTGAACGCCCATAAAGACGCTCGCCAGCACGAAAAACATCGCCGCCGAGAGCAGCGCCAGCACAAAATGCATCGGTTTCATACTTTTTCAACCTCCGGGCGGCCAAGGATACCGGTCGGCATCACCAGCAACACCACAATCAACAGCGCGAATGACACCACATCTTTGTATTCGGTGCTCAGATACGCCGAAGAGAGAGATTCCGCGACACCCAGAATCAGGCCGCCGATCATCGCGCCAGGAATGCTACCGATTCCGCCCAGCACCGCAGCGGTAAACGCTTTCATCCCGGCCATGAAACCGATATATGGGTTGATAACGCCATAAAACTGACCAAGCAGCACGCCCGCGACCGCCGCCATCGCCGCGCCGATCACAAAGGTCAGCGCGATGACGCGGTCGGTGTTGATACCTAAGAGGCTTGCCATTTTCAGGTCTTCCGCACAGGCGCGGCAGGCGCGTCCCATGCGGGAATAGCGGATAAACAGCGTCAGCGCCAGCATGGCAACGAAGGTCACAATCCAGATAACCAGTTGCATGGTGGTGATGCTGGCCGAGAAGTGTTCACTGCTGCCGACAACCCACTGGCCGTTAAACAGGCTCGGCAGCGCCACATCGCGGGAACCTTCGGTCAGGCTGACGTAGTTTTGCAAGAAGATCGACATGCCGATGGCGGAAATCAGCGCAATCAGGCGCTTGGAGCTGCGCACCGGGCGATACGCCACCCGTTCGATGCTCCAGCCGTAAGCGCTGGCAATGATAATGGCACCGACGAAACCGGCTGCGACCAGCAGCCAACTGGAGTCGATACCCATCATCATCAGCGCGGCGATGATCATAAAGGAGACATAACTGCCGATCATGTAGACCTCGCCGTGAGCGAAGTTGATCATGCCGATAATGCCGTAAACCATGGTGTAACCAATGGCGATCAATGCGTAGGTGCTTCCCAGCGTGACGCCGTTAAACATCTGCTGCAAGAAATAGAGAAACTGCTCAGACATAACATAACCTTCTAAAATCTCCCGGGGCATTGCTCCCCGAGAGAGGGATGACAGTTATTTCGCCACGGACGACGAACCATCGGCGTGCCATTGGAAGACACCGAATTCAAATCCTTTCAGATCGCCTTTTTCATCCCAGTTCAGCGGCCCAATCACGGTTTTAGCCCCGTTGGCTTTTAAATCTTTAATCAGCGCCAGCGGCTCACTGCTGCCGGTGCGCTCCAGCGCAGTAGCCAGCGATTGCACTGCGGCGTAGGTGATCCACACATACGGGCCGCTCGGATCTTTCTTCTGCGCTTTCAGCGCATCGACAATGCCCTGGTTCGCCGGATCCTGGTCGTAACGCTTCGGCATCGTCACCAGCATGCCTTCTGCCGCTTCACCCGCGATATTGGACAATGACGCATTGCCCACGCCTTCCGGCCCCATGAATTGGATTTTCAGACCGTTGGCGCGCGCCTGGCGCAGAATTTGCCCCATTTCCGGGTAGTAACCACCGTAGTAGACGAAATCGATATTTTCTTTTTGCAGACGCGCCACCAGCGCAGAAAAATCCTTCTCACCGGCGGTGATGCCGTCGAAGAACACCACATTCGCTCCACCTGCTTTCAGCCCTTCCTGCACGGAGCGCGCGAGGCCTTCGCCGTACTGCTGTTTATCGTGAATGATGGCGATGCGCTGCGGTTTCACCGTGTTCAGAATGTACTTCGCGGCAGTCGGCCCCTGTGAGGAGTCTAACCCGGCGGTACGCATAATGTGCTGGTAGCCGCGCTGCGTCAGCTCCGGGTTGGTCGCGCCAGGCGTTATCATCAGAATGCCTTCGTCTTCGTAGATATCAGAAGCAGGCTGTGTTGATGATGAGCAAAGATGGCCAATCACATATTTCACACCGTCATTGACGATTTTATTCGCCACGGCAACGGCTTGTTTTGGGTCACAGGCGTCGTCATATTCCTCGGCGACCAGTTTGTCGCCCTTGATCCCGCCCTTAGCGTTGATATCCTGGATAGCCTGACGCGCGCCGTTGAACTCCATATCACCCCACTGGGCAACCGGACCGGACATCGCACCGACAACCGCTACCTTAATATCCTTCGCTATGGCCGCGTGAGACATCGCAAGTGAAACCATCCCCGCGATTAATGTCTTCGCGTTCCTTTTCATTGTTGTAAATCCCCGTTCGTGATGTCGTGTTTACACTTCCTGCTTCAGGTAGCCGGAACGTTGGCTTACTGTTTCCTGAATTATTCGTGTAATAATTTTGTTTTATTATGGTTAAAAAGCATTCTGTACTTTTAATGCACAACACTATTTTTACCAGCGCCTTTAATGGTTTAGCGCAGTTTTTTGGCAAAAACCAGACTAAATACTCTATTTTTCAGGCGATTAAGCAGAGATAATATTCTGTATTTCTTCCGAGATAAACAAAAAAAGCCCTCCTGTCAGCATAAAATAACGGTACATAAAGCGGAATAAATCGCTACCAATTAGGTTAAAATCCTGCCTCTTTTTCGATCTCCAATGTTTCACGCTACCCCAGCCGCTGTGGAAAAATTATTCGCCTGTTGAATGAAAAATAAAAAACGATCAATCCCTGCCATACGAAATTGATTACACTCACACTATGTTTTGCGTTTTGGACAAGCTGTACATGAAATTGACTATCGTCCGGCTGGTGACCTTCACCGAGCAGGATCACACTGATTTAGCAAAAGTCTGGCCGGAATACTCGTCTGCATCTCTTGAAGTGGATGACACTCACCGCATCTACGCAGCGCGTTTTAATGACCGTCTGTTGGCAGCTGTTCGCGTGACGCTACTCGGCACCGAAGGGGCGCTGGATTCCCTGCGCGTACGCGATATCACTCGTCGTCGCGGCGTGGGGCAATATCTGGTGGAAGAAGTGATGCGTGATAACCCGGCGATCACCAGTTGGTGGATAGCCGATATTGGCGTCGAAGACCGGGACGTAATGGCTGCCTTCACCCAAAGACTGGGATTTACCGCGCAGGAGAACGGCTGGGAAAAACGATAAAGCCCGCGCAGTGGATTTGCCTGATGGCGTTACCTTTATCAGGCTTATGGCGGTCCTGGTAAAACAGTAAAAAGGCCGGGTTACCCTTGGTAACCCGGCCTTTTCGATCGATTCTGACCACAACTTTCGTGTCACAGGAAGGCGGCACGTTCGCTCATCTCGGGGAGCTTACTGAAGCAAGTGACCGGGGTGAGTGAGTGCAGCCAACGCACCTGCGGCGCGAAAGGCGACGGTCAGCTTAGAAAATCACTTAGCGTCAGTCGCTGTACCGTTGGCATGCCAGGTGAACACACCGAACTCAAAGCCTTTCAGATCGCCCTTCTCATCCCATGACAGCGGCCCCATTACGGTATCCACTGAGTGGCCTTTCAGCCAGGTGGCGATAGCCGCCGGATCGGCAGACTGACCCAGGCCTGCAGCCAGAGATTGCAGCGCGGCATAAGTCGTCCATACAAATGCGCCGCTTGGATCTTGTTTCTTCGCTTTAATCGCATCCACGATCGGTTTGTTCGCCGGAATCTGGTCATAGTTTTTCGGCTTGGTAACCAGCATACCTTCTGCGGATTCACCGGCGATGTTAGACAGGGAAACGTTCGCCACGCCTTCCGGCCCCATAAACTGGGTTTTCAGACCAGCAGCACGAGACTGACGCAGGATCTGCCCCATTTCCGGGTGGTAACCGCCGTAGTAAACGAAGTCGATGTTCTCTTTCTTCAGGCGCGCAACCAGCGTGGAGAAGTCTTTCTCACCGGCGGTGATGCCGTCGAAGAACACCACATTCGCGCCGCCTTTTTTCAGGCCGTCCTGCACTGCACGCGCCAGACCTTCACCGTACTGTTGCTTGTCATGAATAACGGCGATGCGCTGCGGCTTCACTTTATCCAGAATGTATTTCGCTGCGGTCGGACCCTGGTCGGAATCCAGGCCGGTGGTGCGCAGTGTCAGTTTGTAACCACGCGCGGTCAGCTCAGGCGCTGTCGCGGCAGGCGTGATCATCAAAATACCTTCGTCTTCGTAGATATCAGACGCCGGCTGAGTAGAAGAGGAGCAAAGGTGACCGATAACGTATTTAATGCCGTCATTGACCACTTTGTTGGCAACCGCCACCGCTTGTTTCGGGTCACAAGCATCGTCATATTTTACCGCAACCAGTTTGTCGCCTTTGATCCCACCTTTGGCATTAATATCGGCGATAGCTTGTTCAGCGCCGGTAAACTCCTGGTCGCCGTACTGCGCAACCGGACCAGACATCGCACCGACAACGGCAACTTTGATATCTTTGGCGAATACCACGTTGCTCATTGCTAACGCAATACATCCTGCCAGTAACGCTTTGCCCTTCATTTTCATCCTGAGTTTCCCCATTGTTATGGTTATTGCATTTGTTGTGATGTTGTTGTGTGGCACATTATTTTGCTTATCATCATAAGCAAAGAATATGATAGTAGTTTTTAACCGTTCCGCCCGGGCCTGAGCAGCATACTCTGCTAAAACATACCCCATTTTTCGGAATATGGAATAACAATTTTGAAGGTTGTACGACAGACTGATGACAGAGGGTGAGAAAGCCGCCCATAAGGCGGCTGAATAATTAATGCGTCAGCGACTGGGAGATAATATCCAGCGCCTTGCGGAATTGAACTTCCGGAATGGTCAGCGGGTAGAGGAAACGGATAACGTTGCCGTAAACCCCGCAGCTCAGCAGCAGCAGGCCGTCTGCTAGCGCTTTCTCCTGCACCTGCTTAGTAAATTCAGCCGACGGCGCGCCAGTTTGCGGATCGGTAAATTCCACCGCCACCATTGAGCCCTGCGCACGAATATCGGCGATATACGGGCACTGCGCCTTTGCGCGGTTCAGCACTTCCACCAGATGTTGACCCAGATGATTAGCCCGTTCGCACAGGTTTTCTTCTTCAATCACGTCCAGCACTGCATGCGCCGCCGCGATGGCGAGCGGGTTGCCCGCATAAGTGCCGCCCAAACCACCCGGAGCAGGCGCATCCATCACCTCCGCGCGCCCGGCCACAGCCGAAAGCGGCAAACCACCGGCCAGGCTTTTCGCCATGGTGATTAAATCCGGTTTCACATCGTAATACTCGCTGGCAAAGAGCTTGCCGGTGCGGGCAAAACCGCTCTGCACTTCGTCAACGATCAGCAGAATGCCGTGGCTATCGCACAGCTTGCGCAGCGCCTGCATAAAATCATCCGGTGCGACGTTAAATCCACCCTCGCCCTGCACGGGTTCCAGCAGAATGGCCGCCACCTGATCCGGCGCGATATCCGCTTTAAAAATGCGCTCCAAACTTTTCAACGCCTCTTCAGTACTCACACCGTGCAGCGCGTTGGGGTACTGGGCGTGGTAAATCGAACCGGGGAATGGGCCGAAGCCAATTTTATACGGTGCCACTTTACCGGTGAGCGCCATAGTCATGAAGGTGCGACCGTGGAAACCGCCGCCAAAGGTAATGATTCCGGGGCGTTTGGTATAGGCGCGAGCAATTTTAACGGCGTTTTCCACCGCTTCTGCGCCAGTCGAGAAAAATGCAGTTTTCGCCGGACCAGCAACGGGGACGCGTTCATTAATACGTTCCGCCAGCGAGACATAGCTTTCGTAAGGAACAATCTGGTAAGCGGTGTGCGTAAATGCCTGCAACTGTTTTTCCACCGCCGCCATCACTTTCGGATGCCGATGTCCGGTGTTAAGCACCGCAATGCCGGCGGCAAAGTCGATCACCTCGTTACCTTCTACATCCCACAGCGTGGCGTTTTCCGCTTTTTCGGCGTAAAAGCCGCACATGACACCAATCCCACGCGGCGTCGCCTGTAAGCGGCGCTGATTCAGTTCGTTATTCTTCACCTTGATTGTCCCCTGTCTGTGTATGCCCGCTTACCAAGTATATAGCGCCTTTGATAAAGCGATGTTTTACTCAGTCTCGCGCAAGCGCAGGGACACCGACAGGACAGCTTTCCTGCCGCGTTGTGACAGAAGCCGAATGAACACCTGATGATGTGAAAGTGGTGGTGGCGGGATAATTCAGATAATAAAAAGCCGGGTGAGGCTTGCGCCAACCCGGCTTATTCACTGCAATACGCTTACGCTTCGATAGCGGCGCGCAGTTTTTTCATCGCGTTCTTTTCAAGCTGACGCACACGCTCGGCAGAAACGCCGTAGCGATCGGCCAGTTCCTGCAATGTGGTTTTGTTATCTTCGTCCAGCCAACGTGCGCGAATAATTTGCTGGCTGCGTTCGTCGAGCCCCTGCATCGCATCGGTCAACTTGTTGGCCGCCTGCTCTTCCCAGTTGTCATCTTCAATGCCGTCGGCAAAGTTAGATGATTTATCCTGCAGATAGAGTACCGGCGCCATCGGCTGGCTATCGTGCGCATCGTCATCCGAGGACATATCAAACGTCATGTCCTGCGCCGCCATACGCGACTCCATTTCACGCACGTCTTTGCTGGTTACGCCCAGTTCACGGGCGACCATTTCCACTTCGTCCTGGTTAAACCAGCCAAGGCGCTGTTTGGCTTTGCGCAGGTTAAAGAACAGCTTACGCTGAGCTTTAGTGGTCGCGACTTTCACAATACGCCAGTTGCGCAGCACATACTCGTGGATCTCCGCTTTGATCCAGTGCACGGCGAAAGAGACCAAGCGCACACCCACTTCCGGGTTGAAGCGACGAACGGCTTTCATCAGGCCGATGTTACCTTCCTGGATGAGATCCGCCTGCGGCAGACCATAGCCCGAGTAATTACGAGCAATATGAACAACAAAGCGCAGGTGAGACAGAATCAGCTTTTTCGCTGCTTCCAGATCGCCCTGGTAATGCAGCTTTTCAGCCAGTGCCCGCTCTTCATCAGCCGTCAACATCGGCCATGCGTTCGCAGCCCGGACGTAAGATTCCAGGTTACCAACAGGGGCTAAAGCTAAAGTTTGCATTTCTTTGGTCATTCAAATCCTCTCAATTCACTTATCAGCTGGCGGCGGTCTGTCCCCATCAAGCAACAAACATGCCAGCGCTTTTGAGCAACGAGAATAGCATTCACATTTTTATCAGACAGTGATTTTATCCACAAGTTCCTTGTAGGTCTGTGAATAAATTACGCACAAATTGTGACATCAGGATGATAAACCGGAGCAAGGAACGTTAGAAGTGATATTACGCTTCCCTGCTACGGGAATACTTCACGTGCAGGGAAGGAGTATATCAGAGATTTTTTAGTCCGGAGTAAAGTGACGTAAATGTTGAACGGTGGCAAGCCATGCGGCAATCCAGCCAATCATCGAGCACACCAGTAACAGCAGCAAACATTCGTCAAACGACAGCCCGCTCAGCTCAAACTGCGTGCCAAACACCTTCGCTACTTCCGTCACCGCCGATGACAACCGCATTACCAAAATTTCCGACAGGATCAGCGATAAAAACGCCCCGGAGAAACCAAGCAACGCGCCACCATATAGGAACGGGCGCAGGATAAAACCGTCTGTCGCACCAATCAATTTTTGCACGTTAATGGTATCGCGGCGGGCGAAAATACTCAGTCGCACGCTATTGCCGATGACCAAAAACACGGCCGCAACCATCAGTACGCCAATCATTGCCGCCACGCGCCCGACCAGGCCAGTCAGCGATGCCAGGCGCGCAAACCAGCTATCATCCATGCGCACTTCATCAATGCCCTGAATGTGGGAAATGCGGTCACGCAGCGTGTTCAGCGAATCCGTACTCTGAAAATCCAGTTTCGGCACCACCACCGCCACGGCAGGCAGCGGGTTCTCTTCCAGCATATCCAGCGCGCCGCCAAACCCGGACCAGTTGCGGAACTCGCCCAGCGCATCTTCACGCGACAGGTAATTCACCTTTTCCACGCCCTGTTCGGACTGGAGTTGGCCCACCACCTGCTGCGCGGCGTTGTCATCCAGCGCTTTATCGAAATAGACGGTGATCTGCGGCGACGGATAGTACTGGGACGCCGCCTGGTTGACGTTTTTGTAGACCATGTAACACACGCTTGGCAGTGTCAGGGAGATGGCAATGACCATCACCGTCAGGAAGGTCGCCAGCGGTTTGCTTTTCAGATCCTGCAGCGCACCGTGCCAGGCGTAGCGTACCTGCTCGTTAAAGACGTTGCTCTTACGTGAAGGCGCTTTGGCTGGCGTTTTACCGCGACGCGGCGCATTACGGTTACCCTCGCTGGAGGACGTAGACGATTTGCGAAACCGATCTAATTTGCTGCCAAACTGCCGAATGTGGTTTAGTGCATCGCGCTTATTCACCCGCCAGGCCTCCATGCAAATGACCGTCGCTCAGGCTCAGCATGCGATACGAACGACGGGAAATCAGACCGATATCGTGCGTGGCCATCAGCACTGTTACCCCTACGCGGTTAAATTCCTCAAACAGACGTAAAATTCCTTCAGACAGCGCGTCATCCAGGTTACCGGTCGGTTCATCCGCCAGCAACACGGCGGGTTTATTGACCACAGCGCGGGCAATCCCCACACGCTGTTGTTCGCCACCGGAGAGCTGAATCGGGAAGCTTTTCGCTTTGTCGAGCAGCCCGACTTTATCCAACGCCGCCGAAACGCGACGGCGAATATCATCACCGCTGGCACCCGCGATGATCAGCGGGATCGCCACGTTGTCAAACACAGTTCTGTCCATCAGCAGGTGGTGATCCTGGAAAATCATCCCGATTTGACGACGCAAAAACGGCACTTCCCGGTTTTTCAGACGGGTAATATCGTGACCGCCGAAGAGGATTTTCCCAGCACTTGGCCGCTCAATCCCACAAATCAGCTTCAGCAGGGTACTTTTCCCCGCACCGGAATGCCCGGTCAGAAAGGCCATCTCGCCCTGCTGCAGGTGAAATGTCACCCCCTGCAGCGCTTGTCTCCCACCGAGATAGGCTTTGCTGACGTGTTCAAAGCGAATCATTGTTAATCCTCTCGGGCAAAAAGTGCCTCTATAAAATCGCCCGCATTAAACGGACGTAAATCCTCAATACGTTCGCCGACGCCGATGTAGCGGATAGGAATGCCGAATTGATCCGCCACCGAGAAAATAACCCCGCCCTTGGCGGTGCCATCAAGCTTGGTCAGCGTAATACCCGTTAAGCCAACGGCTTCGTGGAACAGTTTGGCCTGGCTTATGGCATTTTGCCCGGTGCTGGCATCAATCGTCAGCATCACTTCATGCGGCGCGTCTTCGTCCAGCTTCTTCATCACGCGAACAATTTTCTTCAACTCTTCCATCAGGTGCGCTTTGTTCTGCAAACGACCTGCTGTATCAGCAATCAACACATCTACGTTGCGCGCTTTCGCCGCCTGAATAGCATCGAAAATTACCGAAGCGGAATCCGCACCGGTATGCTGGGCAATCACCGGGATATTGTTACGCTGTCCCCAAACTTGAAGTTGCTCAACTGCGGCGGCACGGAAAGTATCCCCCGCCGCCAGCATCACCGATTTACCCTGCTGCTCAAACTGGCGCGCCAACTTACCGATGGTGGTGGTTTTGCCTACACCGTTAACGCCAACCATCAAAATCACAAACGGAGTTTTGCTTTCGATGTTGAGCGGCTCATCCACTTTAGCGAGGATCTCGCCCATCTCATCTTTCAGCAAACCATAAAGTGCTTCTGCATCGCGCAACTGCTTGCGGCTCGCGCCTTCCGTCAGGTTGGTGATAATTTTGCGCGTGGTTTCCACGCCGACATCCGCAATCAACAACTGCTCTTCCAGCTCTTCGAACAGATCATCGTCGATCTTTTTCCCACGGAACAGACTGATAAATCCGGAACCGAGGTTTTCTTTGGTTTTAAGCAAGCTGCGTTTCAGGCGCGCGAAGAAACCTTCTTTGGTCGGTTTTTCCTGCTCCTGCACGGATTCTTCAACCGGCACGACAACCACCGCTTCTTCCGCCGCTTCGGCGGCCAACGCTTGCGCGTCCAGTTCCTCGTCGCTTAGCGGAACATCGTCTTCTTCCAGCGGCTCGGCTTCCACCTGCCACTCTTCAGCGCCGATCTCCTGCTCAGCCACCTCTTCCGGCAGCGGCAGTTCTTCATGTTCAACAACCGCCGGGCTTTCTTCCACGGTAGTGTCCGCAACGGCCTCTTCATGTACCCGTTGCTCGCTGACCTCAACCACCTCTTCGGCTTCGGCAAATTTTTCGCTGTCGGCGGCAGGCTCGATAACCGGGGTTTCTTCAACCGGCTGCTCAGTTACTGGCTGCTGTTCGGTTTGCGCCTCTTCAGCCTTCTCTTTCTGCCCAAGGCCAAGCCAGGAAAAAAAGCCACGTTTCTTCTCATTTGCCATTGGCGACTACACTCCTCGCTGTTGTTTCATAGCGCAGTCCGTCTGCACAGCCGGGACTGAAAACATTTGTTAATTAGTCGGATAGTCTATCACTTTCCTCAACTCGCATCACGGCCTGAGGATTAGGGTTTAACGTCATTCGTCAGACCGTTAGAATAGCAGGCCGAAATGATGAGCAAAGCGATAACCATGAAGAAACCTACCCGTAACGCCACCGGCCAGATCCGCATTATTGGCGGCCAGTGGCGGGGCCGTAAATTACCGGTTCCGGACAGCCCCGGCCTGCGCCCGACCACCGATCGCGTGCGTGAAACCTTATTCAACTGGCTGGCACCGTCAATGGTAGACGCCCACTGTCTCGATTGCTTCGCCGGCAGCGGTGCGCTGGGGCTCGAAGCGCTTTCTCGCTACGCCGCCAGCGCAACCTTGCTGGAAATGGAGCGCAGCGTCGCGCAGCAGTTACAGCAAAATCTGGCAACGCTGAAAGCCACCAACGCGAAAGTGGTCAACACCAACACGCTGACATTTTTAGCCAGTCCCGGCTCACCGCACAATATTGCTTTCATTGACCCACCGTTTCGTAAAGGGATGCTGGAAGAGACTGTGCGCCTGCTCGAAACCAACGGCTGGCTCGCAGATGAAGCGCTGATCTATATCGAAAGCGAAGTTGAAAATGGATTACCGCCCGTACCCGCACACTGGCAACTGCACCGGGAAAAAGTCGCCGGGCAGGTAGCATATCGTTTGTATCACCGCGAAGCACAAGGAGAGAAGCATGCCGCTGTTGATTAACCTCGGACGTCTGTTGATGCTCTGCATCTGGGCGTTTCTGATTCTGAACCTGATTAAGCCTTTTCCGCGTCCGCTGAATATTTTCGTCAACGTGGCGCTTGTTTTCACTGTGTTTATGCATGCGCTGCAAGCCACCATGCTGAAAACGGCGCTACCGAAAGACGGCCCGCAAATGAGCAAAGCGGAGCAGATCCGTGTTTTTCTCTTCGGCGTATTTGAGCTGCTTATCTGGCAGAAGAAATTAAAAGCGAAGAAATAGCCCCACCGCCCGGAGGCGTCATGCTTACCGGGCTGCTTCCGGCGTAAAATCCACAAAGCGCGATCCCTGGTAACGCAGCACGCCTCTGTCCCCCACCGACAGTGCATTATATTGCTGCGCCTCGAGGCGAAAACGCATCTCCAGCCCGCCGGTTTGCGGTTTAAAACTCACGTCATAACGCATGGCGGTTCCCGCTGGCGTAACCTGTTGCTGGCGAGAACGACGCGGATTAAGCGGTTTTTCCCGCTTGTTGCTCACCACCACACTTTTTTGCTGTTGCGGCGCACTATCGTTTTCGGCGTTTTCGCGCCGCTGCTGTACAAAGCGGAAAGCGGCAAAAACCACAATCAATCCAACGACGATAATGAAAAAAAGCGGGGGTTTACTCATGGCGAATACCTGTCGGAAAAAGCGGAATTGAGCTTATCGCGGCGGAAATAGCGTTGTCATCCTCCTTTTCCCGCCACTACACTGAGTAAGAGAGATTTACGCAACAATAACAGATACAGGGACTTAATTATGCTGTGGTCATTTATTGCTGTCTGCCTTTCCGCCTGGTTATATGTCGATGCTTCGTATCGTGGCCCGGTCTGGCAGCGCTGGGTTTTCAAACCCGTTACGCTCTTACTCCTGCTGTTACTGGCCTGGCAAGCGCCTATGTTCGATGCCATTAGTTACCTGGTACTGGCGGGTCTGTGCGCCTCGCTGGTTGGTGACGCGCTCACCCTGCTACCGAGGCAAAAACTGCTCTACGCCATCGGTGCGTTTTTCCTCGCGCATCTGCTCTATACCATCTATTTCGCCAGCCAGATGACGCTCTCGTTCTTCTGGCCGCTGCCGGTGGCGTTGCTGATTATCGGCGCGCTGTTGGTGGCCGTGATCTGGTCGCGCCTCGAAGAGTTGCGTATGGCGGTCTGTACCTTTATCGCCATGACGCTGGTAATGGTGTGGCTGGCAGGCGAGCTGTGGTTTTTCCGTCCGACCAGCCCGGCATTGTCGGCTTTCGTTGGCGCATCGTTGCTGCTGATTGGCAACGTGGTCTGGTTAGGTAGCCACTACCGCAAACGCTTTAGCGCCGATAACGCCATCGCCTCCGCCTGCTACTTCGCCGGTCACTTTTTGATTGTCCGTTCGTTGTATATTTAAAAGGCTTGACTCTGGAGTCGACTCCAGAGTGCATACTCCGATTAATGAGAAAATTATCATTCACCGGAGGATGCTATGCCAACCCCCAACACATCGCCTGAGTTGAAAAAAGCGCCGCAATTCGCGGCGGTTAAACTGCGCCCGATAGAAGAAAAAACCGCGTCCTGCTGCGCCGACGACCACTGCGAAGAGCGCGAAATACCTGAAATTGCTGCCGAGGGCGAACGCTATAGCTGGCAAGTCTCCGGCATGGATTGCGCCGCCTGCGCCCGCAAAGTGGAAAATGCTGTGCGCCAAGTTGAAGACATCGGCCAGGTTCAGGTCACCTTTGCTACCGAAAAACTTATTGTCATTGCGCAAAAAGATGTGCGTGAGCGCGTAGAACACGCCGTGCAACAGGCCGGGTATCAACTGCGCAGTGAAAGTGCACCTGCGCCAGAAACCTCACGGCTGCGCGAAAACCTGCCGCTTCTCATCTTAATCACGATGATGGTGCTCAGTTGGGGACTGGAACAGATTAACCACCCGTTCGGCCAGACGGCGTTTATCGCTACTACGCTGGTCGGGCTGTGGCCGATTGCCCGCCAGGCGCTGCGCTTAATGAAAAGCGGCAGTTGGTTCGCCATCGAAACCTTAATGAGCGTGGCAGCCATCGGCGCGCTGTTCATTGGCGCGACGGCAGAAGCAGCGATGGTGCTGCTGCTGTTTTTAATTGGCGAGCGGCTTGAAGGCTGGGCCGCCAGCCGTGCGCGGCGCGGTGTCAGCGCGTTAATGGCGTTAAAACCGGATACAGCAACTCGCCTGAGCAACGGCGAGCGCCAGCGTGTCGCGGCAAGCGAGCTACAACCGGGTGATGTTATTGAAGTTCCGGCGGGCGGACGTTTGCCTGCGGATGGTCGGCTGGTCTCGGCATTTGCCAGCTTTGATGAAAGCGCCTTAACGGGCGAATCCGTGCCGGTTGAGCGCACACAAGGTGAAAGCGTGCCCGCAGGTGCCACCAGCGTTGACCGTCTGGTGCAGCTTGAAGTGGTCTCTAAACCGGGTGAAAGCGCGATTGACCGCATTCTGAAACTGATTGAAGAAGCAGAAGAGCGCCGCGCGCCGATTGAGCGTTTTATTGACCGTTTCAGCCGTATCTACACCCCGGCCATTATGGCCGTGGCGCTGCTGGTCGCCATCGTACCACCGCTTTTGTTTGCGCAACCGTGGCTGGCGTGGATCTACAAAGGGCTGGCGTTGTTGCTGATTGGCTGTCCGTGCGCGCTGGTTATCTCCACGCCAGCGGCGATCACCTCTGGCCTTGCGGCAGCGGCACGTCGCGGCGCGTTGATTAAAGGTGGCGCAGCGCTAGAGCAGCTCGGCGACATTCGTCAGGTGGCGTTTGATAAAACCGGCACGCTGACCGTCGGCAAACCGCAAGTCGCCGCGATCACGCCATTAGCCGGTACAGAAGAAGCGGAATTGCTGGCGCTCAGCGCCGCTATTGAACAGGGCTCTACCCACCCGCTGGCGCTGGCCATTGTGCAGGAAGCACAGCGACGTAAGCTGATGATTCCTGAAGCAACAGAGCAGCGCGCGCTGGCGGGTAAAGGTATTGAGGCGAATATCGCCGGGCAGCGGGTGCTTATCAGCGCGCCGGACAAACTGCCGCAAGGTGCACTTCACGACACCGTGTTGGCACAGATCGCGCAGCAGGAAAGCCGTGGGCAAACCGTGGTGGTGGTGCAGCGCGACGGCGAGGTTATCGGTTCCATCGGCTTGCAAGATACGCTGCGCGACGACGCCAAAGAAGCCGTTGCCGCCCTGCATGCACTCGGCGTACAAGGCGTGATCCTCACCGGCGACAACCCACGCGCCGCAGCGGCGATTGCGGGTGAACTGGGGCTGGATTTTCGCGCCGGGTTGCTGCCGGAAGATAAAGTCGATGCGGTACGCGCGCTCAACCAGCAAGCGCCGCTGGCGATGGTCGGTGACGGCATTAACGATGCACCCGCGATGAAAGCCGCAACTATCGGTATCGCAATGGGTAGCGGGACAGATGTGGCGCTGGAAACCGCCGACGCCGCGCTCACGCATAACCGGCTGGTCGGCCTTGGGCAGATGATTCACCTGGCGCGCGCCACGCACAGCAATATTCGCCAGAACATCGCCATGGCGCTCGGCTTGAAAGCGATTTTTCTGGTGACAACGCTGCTGGGAATTACCGGTCTGTGGCTGGCGGTGCTGGCAGATACGGGCGCAACGGTGCTGGTAACAGCCAACGCGCTGCGCCTGTTGCGCACCAAAGATTAATGGTTCTTACGCACCAGATAACGGTACGGCAGTGATTCGGTTTGCCCGGCGACCAGCTCATGTTCCATAAAACGGCAAAAGCCGGGAATATCGCGGGTAGTTGCCGGATCGTCGGCGATAATCAGCAACGTTTCGCCAATTTGCATATTGCGCACAGTTTTGCGCACCATCATCACCGGCTCCGGGCAGCGTAAGCCCTGAGCATCCAGCGTATGGTCGGCGGTGGAAAACGGATCGGTCATCTTCATCTCGCAAGGGAAAAAACCGCATTAGTTTACGCCGCCTTTTTTGTGACGCAAGCGAGGTTAACGATTGCGCTAAAATTAACCATTGCATCCCACTCAGATTGCAGTATTATGCGGCGGCTCTGCTTGTCAGAGCATAAAAAGTACTGGGTTCCCTCACCCCATTTACCAAAAAGGTCACAATATGACGCATTTTTCAAACGCGCAGCGCATGAAGGCGCTGTTCTGGCTTTCGCTTTTTCATCTTCTGGTGATCATCTCCAGTAACTACCTGGTACAGTTGCCGGTTTCCATCTTTGGTTTCCATACCACCTGGGGCGCATTTAGTTTCCCGTTTATCTTCCTGGCAACGGATTTAACCGTGCGTATTTTCGGCGCGCCATTGGCCCGGCGAATTATCTTCGCGGTGATGGTGCCTGCGCTATTAGCCTCTTACGTCATCTCCTCACTGTTCTACATGGGCAGTTGGCAAGGTTTCGGCGCGCTGATGCACTTCAATTTGTTTGTCGCCCGTATCGCCACCGCAAGCTTTATGGCTTACGCACTGGGGCAAATTCTCGATGTGCATGTCTTTAACCGCCTGCGCCAGAATCGCCGCTGGTGGCTCGCGCCCGCCGCATCCACCGTGTTTGGTAACGCCAGCGACACCGCTGCGTTTTTCTTTATCGCTTTCTGGCACAGCCCGGATGCCTTTATGGCGCAGCACTGGACGGAAATCGCGCTGGTGGATTACAGCTTCAAAGTGCTTATCAGCATCGCTTTCTTCCTGCCGATGTACGGTGTGTTGTTGAATATGTTGCTGAAAAGACTGGCAGACAAATCTGAAATTAGCGCGTTACAGGCGAGTTAAAGGTACGGCTTATCAGATGTGATAAGATGCGCCGATGAGCCGTTATGGCTGTTTATTGAAAGGAAGAAGTCAATGCGCAATCTGGTGAAATATGTCGGTATCGGCCTGCTGGTTGTTGGGCTGGCTGCCTGTGATAACAGCGACAGCAAAAAGCCCGTTCAGGGCGCTGCCGCCGAAAGCAACGCCAGCGGTCAACCGGTAACCCTGCTCGACGGTAAACTCAGCTTCTCGCTGCCTGCAGATATGACCGATCAGAGCGGCAAACTGGGCACGCAGTCCAATAATATGCACGTATATTCCGATGCCACCGGTCAGAAAGCGGTGATTGTGATTGTCGGCGACAATACTACAGAAGAGTTAAGCGCGCTGGCAAAACGTCTGGAAGAGCAACAACGCAGCCGCGACCCGCAGTTGCAGGTGGTCACTAACAAATCCATCGAATTGAAAGGCCAGACTCTGCAACAGCTCGACAGTATTATCTCTGCCAAAGGCCAGACTGCCTGGTCTTCTGTGGTGCTGGGTAAAGTTGATGACAAACTGCTGACCATCCAGGTGACGCTGCCAGCGGATAACCAGCAGCAAGCGCAGACCACGGCGGAAAACATTATCAACACTATCGTGGTGAAATAAGGCCGCGCAGAACATGAAAAAGGGAACCTGAAGGTTCCCTTTTTACTATTCGCTCACCACCGGCTTGTACTTCAGCCGCCAGGCCAGCAGTAAGGCTGTTATCACCAGTCCTGCCGCGGCGAAATAGATAGCCGAGACACCCGCCCATGCCATCAGCAACCCCGCCAGCGGCCCGGTTATCCCCAGCGATAAATCCATAAACACCGTGTACGTTGCCAGCGCAGAACCCTGGTTTTGCTGCGGCACCGCTTTGACTGTGACCACACCCAACGCCGGGAATACCAGCGAGAAACCGGCCCCGGCGAGGAATACGCCGAGCTTCGCCATCCACGGCTCCACGGCCAGACCAACCAGCACCAGCCCAAGGGTTTCGACCACAAAACAGAGCATCGCCACATTTATACCGCCGAAGCGATTAATTCCATTCGGGAACAGCAGACGCGCGCCAACAAAGGCACAGCTAAAAAGGGTGAGAGCAAACGCCGCATCTTCCCAGCCTTTGGCATCGTAATAGAGGGTAATAAACGTGGCGATGACGCCAAAACCAGCAGTACCCAGCGCCAGCGCCATCCCGTACAGCCAGACGCGCCCCAGCACGGCACGAAATGGCAGCGGCTTGCCTTTACTGCCTTTCACCGCCGCCCGTGGCAACGCCAGTAGTATTGCCAACAGCGCCACGCCCATAATTGTCAGCGAGAGCCCCTGCAGTCCGCCGTACTGATAACAGACCACACCGAGCGGTGCGCCGATTGCCATCGCGCCATAGGTGGCGATGCCGTTCCAGGAAATCACCCGGCCGATGTGTATCGACCCCACCACACCCACACCCCAGAGCGACGCACCGGTTCCAGCGAAACTCTGACCGATACCGAGAATCACGCGCCCCAGACACAGCAGAAGTAAACCCGGCACGCTCGCCGTACCGCCTACGCCCGCCAGCAGATAACTCAGGCCGCTGAGAAACGCGCCGCACAAACCAAAGATCACCACTTTTTTCGGCCCCAGCAGATCGGCATAGCGCCCGGCATGTGGACGACTCAGCAGCGTTGCGAAGTATTGCAGGCTAATCACCAAGCCTGCCCAAAACGCGCTATAACCCATCACGTCATGGACATAGCCGGGAAGCACCGCCAGTGGCAGGCCAATGGTGAGATAACTGGCGAAGTTAAACATAACGACGGACAAAATCCGCAGATTGAGGCGCAATCCGCTTAGCGCCGGTTGGGCGGCGTTTTCAGGCATCGAGTTTTACTCAGGTTTTCACAACAGAGTTTCACTATTACCACGTGATGAAACAGAAAGCAGCATTCACTTTAAGAATATCTCTGGCGGGCGAAGGTGCGGCGGGGCACTACACTTAACGGGCCGATAACAAAAGGAATTTACCATGACACATCCTCAACCCGATCGGGCGGGTTTACATATTCTGTTAAAGCTGGCTTCGCTGGTGATTATTCTGGCCGGCATTCATGCTGCGGCCGACATTATTGTGCAGCTTCTTCTGGCGTTGTTTTTCGCGATTGTTCTCAATCCGCTGGTCACCTGGTTTATCCGGCGCGGTATTTCGCGCCCGGTGGCGATCGGTATTGTGGTGCTGGTGATGCTGGTTTTTCTCACCGCGTTACTCGGCGTGCTTGCCGCGTCAGTCAACGACTTCATGACGCTGCTGCCGAAGTACAACCGTGAATTCACCAAGAAATTTATGCAGTTACAGGATGCGATGCCGTTTCTTCGTTTGCATATGTCGCCAGAACGTATGCTGCAACGGATGGACTCCGAGCGGCTGATGGGCTTTGCCACGACGATGGCGACCCAGCTCTCGAACGCAATGGCCAGCATTGTTCTGCTGGTGATGACCGTGGTGTTTATGCTCTTTGAAGTGCGCCATGTGCCTTATAAGCTGCGCTTTGCGCTGCATAACCCGCAAATTCATATCGCCGGGCTGCACCGCGCGCTGAAAGGCGTTTCCCACTATCTGGCGTTGAAGACTTTGCTGAGCGTGTGGACAGGCCTGATCGTCTGGGTCGGTCTGGTGTTTCTGGATGTACAGTTTGCGCTAATGTGGGGCGTACTGGCGTTCCTGCTGAATTACGTGCCCAATATCGGCTCGGTAATTTCCGCCATTCCGCCAATGATCCAGGCGCTGCTGTTTAACGGCACTTACGAATGTTTGCTGGTGGGCGGCCTGTTCCTTGTGGTGCACATGTTGCTTGGCAACATCCTGGAACCCCGCATGATGGGCCACCGCCTAGGGATGTCGACGCTGGTGGTGTTTTTATCCTTATTGATTTGGGGATGGCTGCTTGGCCCGGTAGGAATGCTGCTGTCAGTACCGCTAACCAGCGTGTGTAAAATCTGGATGGAAACCACCACCGGCGGCAGCAAGCTGGCGATTTTACTGGGGCCAGGCAGACCGAAAAGCCGCCTGCCGGGATAAAACACCTACCAACCGGGGTAGTTTTATATCCGTAATCATAACTGTTAGAATTAAGAAAATAAAAACGCCCATCTGATTGTGGGCGTTTTTATTTTCAAATCTTGAATGAGATAAATCGCGAAAATTTACCTTAAGATGAGATAATAAATATAACAAACATATAACGACGTTAAATAGCTAAATATTAACCAAAGCGCTATGTGGTTATCTGATCTACTCATCAATTCGGTTATCGATTTCTAATAAAAGCTACCGTTGCGCAAAGCATAATGGTATTTTACCATCCGCGAATTCATTCTCGTTCTGTCAATTCATATGATTCCATCATAAAAATCAAGGTGGTACCATTTACATTCAGAACAACGTCATTATTTCGCTTTAGTTTGCGTTATTAAATGTGTCACCAATCTTATATTTATTTGATACGGAGTTCTCATGAAAAAGATTGTTCAGTTACTGACTGCGATTGCTGTCGTAGGTGCGCTGACGGGTTGCGCGCGTACTACCAGTATTCATAATATTAACACCCCGGTCAGTGCAGGCCATTCTCAGGCGCAGGTACGTGCTGCCATTCTGAAAGCCGGCCAACAACGCCAGTGGATCATGACTGATGCAGGCCCGGGCGTGATCAAAGGTCGCATGCAAAGCCGCGATCATACTGCAGAAATTCGTATTAACTATTCTGCAAATAGCTATTCAATTAACTATGAAAACAGTATGAATCTGAAAGCCTCAGACGGTAAAATTCATAAGAATTACAACCGCTGGGTTAACAACCTCGACAAAGATATTCAGCTGAATTTAGCATCAGGTGCTGCGCTTTAATTGTCATCCGGCCTAAAGTCGGACCGGGAACGGTCCGATAATCAATGTGCTCTTAATTAAGGTTGTGCACACCATGTATGAACAAGATCCCTTCAGCGCGCTGGAAGCGATAACTGAAGCGCAGCGTATTGCCTTTGCACCCATGTTATTTCAGACTGCGGTTTGTCTGCGTAAATTTGGGTTGCTGGAATTCCTGGATAAGCAAGGCAAGCAGGGCGCAACACTCGATGAGATTGTCGAAGGCTGCGAAGCTGATGCCTATGCCGCCAGCGTATTGCTTGATATGGCGCTGAGTGGACGGATTATCACCCACAGTGAAGATCGTTTTTATATCGCGAAGATAGGACATTTCCTGCTGCACGATCCGATGACGCGGGTCAATATGGATTTCTCGCAGGATGTTTGTTACCAGGGGCTGTATTTCCTGGAGGATGCCTTAAAAGAAGGCAAACCCGCAGGGTTGCGTGTATTTGGCGACTGGCCAACGATTTATCCGGCTTTATCGCAATTGCCCAACCCGGCACGGGATAGTTGGTTCGCGTTTGATCACTATTATTCCGATGCGGCATTTACGGCGGCTCTGCCACATATATTCGCCAGCCAGCCTGTAAGCCTGTACGATGTCGGCGGCAATACCGGAAAATGGGCGATGACTTGCTGCAAATATGATGCAAATGTCACGGTAACCCTATTAGATTTGCCTGAACAAATTGCACTGGCGCAGAAAAATGTCGATGCCGAAGGCCTCTCATCACGGATTCACTTTCATCCAGTCGATATGCTTAGCGAAGCGCCGCTGCCTGGTGAAGCGGATATTTGGTGGATGAGTCAATTCCTGGATTGCTTTTCTCCAGAACAAATTGTTGGCATCTTGAGTAAAATAGCTGGGGTCATGAAGCCGGGTGCCAGACTGTGTGTTATGGAATTGTTCTGGGACGCCCAAAAATTTGATGCTGCTGCCTTCAGCTTGAATGCAACGTCACTATATTTTACCTGTATGGCGAACGGTAACAGTCGTTTCTACAGCGCGGAGAACTTTCTACGCTACCTGGAAATGGCCGGATTCAGCATTGAAAAACGCCTCGATAATCTCGGGGTGGGACATACCTTATTGATATGTCTTAAAAAATAAGACAGGGCGGCGACTGTGCCGCCATGATGCCTTACCGGCATCATTGGAAAAACCGTTTTTCGCGGATACGCGTTGATGAAATTTGCACTAAACATTACGGATTGGTTGGCCAGAGCGCCAGGTCTGAGCGAAACGACACAGTGGCAGCAATGGTCGCTGGGTAGTGGCGCTATTGATCCTGCACTTGCGCAGGCGAAACTCGCCGCGCTGCCGATGATGACCGCGCGTCGCCTCAGTTCAGGCAGCCGACTGGCTGTTGAATGTGGCATAACGCTGATGCGCCAGCATACGGTGGATGCCGTTGTGTTTAGCAGCCGTCATGGTGAACTGGAACGCAACTATCGCATTCTTCAGGCGCTGGCGGCAGACCAGGATATATCCCCTACCGATTTTGCTATGTCGGTGCATAACTCCGCGGTGGGTAACCTCACTATCGCCATGCAACAGCCGATTGCATCCTCCTCTGTTTCAGCCGGGCTCGATACATTTCAGCAAGGGCTGTGTGAAGCGATCTGTTTCTTACAGGCGGGCTATAAACGCGTATTGATGGTGGATTTCGACGGCACGCTTCCGGCGTTTTATCACCCAAGATTGCACCCGGATATGCCCACCTGGGCCTATGCGGTTGCGCTCGTTATCGAAGCGGGCGATACCTTACAGTGCGTCAGCGAATCCGCGATATGGAACGGTGAACCCCATTTGCCGCAAAGTATGCAGTTTTTGCAGCATTATCTGCTTAATGAGTCTGAATTCAGCATTGCCGGCGAGCGTCTCAACTGGCGCTGGAGCCGTGCATGAGCCGCATTAACTGGCTATGGCGTTTACTCATGACTGGGTTGTGTTTTGCACTGTTCGGCATTGGTGGTTTGTTGCTGTCACTGGTGTGGTTTAACCTGCTGATCCTCGTGGTACGTAACAAAGCAAAGCGACGCATGTTGGCGCGCTGCAGCATTGCTGCCAGCTTTCGCCTGTTTTTAAACACCGCAAAGTTGACTGGCGCGCTGGATTACCGAATTGAAGGGATTGACGCGCTGCGCGGCGAGCGCGGTTGCCTGGTCATTGCCAATCATCCCACCTTGATCGATTACGTTCTGCTGGCCTCTGTGATGCCCGAAACAGACTGTCTGGTCAAAGGCGCCCTGCTCAATAACCCCTTCGTTAGCGGGGTGATTAGAGCGGCAGATTATTTGATCAACAGCCAGGCGGATACGCTGCTCTCCGCCTGTGAAGAGCGCCTTCGGCACGGCGAAACTATTTTAATTTTCCCGGAAGGAACGCGTACGCGTCCCGGCGAAAAAATGACACTGCAACGCGGCGCGGCGAATATTGCCGTGCGCTGCGGTTGTGATTTACGCATCGTGGTTATCCACTGTAGTGAACATCTGCTGGACAAACACAGCCGATGGTATGACGTCCCACCATGCAAGCCTCTCTTTACCGTTAAGGTGCGGGAGCGCGTGGCGATAAAACAATTTTATGATGCGGAATCGCAAGAACCGGCACTGGCGGCAAGACAGCTCAACCGGCATCTTCTGCATCAATTAACATCAGGTTTTGCACCTTTTTAGGAACGGATGATGCAACAGCTCTATCTTGAAATTAAAAATCTTATTATCAGCACTTTGAATCTGGATGAACTCAGCGCCGACGACATCGAAACCGAGAGTGCACTCTTCGGGGATGGGTTGGGGCTGGATTCTATCGATGCGCTCGAACTTGGTCTGGCGATCAAAAATCAATACGCGGTGGTGCTTTCAGCGGAAAGCGAAGAGATGCGCCAGCATTTCTATTCTGTCGCCACGCTGGCATCTTTTATTCAGGCCCAACGCGCATAAAAACGGATACGCTATGACCGAGAAAAACGAAATTTATCAGGAAGTTTCCGCTCTTCTTATCAAACTTTTTGAAATCGATCCGCAGGATATTACTCCCGAATCTCGCCTGTACGAAGATCTGGAGCTCGACAGCATTGATGCTGTCGACATGATTGTGCATCTTCAGAAAAAGACCGGTAAGAAAATCAAACCAGAAGAGTTTAAAGCAGTGCGCACCGTACAGGATGTTGTCGATGCGGTAGAGCATCTGCTGCGGGAAGAATAAGCCACCGTGTACGGACCTCGCCTGGAAATGGGCCTGAAACTGCTCGCCGCGTTATTGATGCTCTGTTGGCCTTTTGTGATCGGGTTCGGCCTTGCGCATAACATTCTGCACTGGCTGCTCCCTTTGATGGCCGTCATGTTGCTTTTCCGTTTGCGGCGAGCCCGTCAGGGGCTTGCGCCGATGCGCTTTGTCACGCGCAGCGTTGCCCTGACCGGTATCGCGCTGTGCGCGGCAAGCTGGCTGTTGAAAACGCATCAACTCCTGCTCTATTACCCGGTCGCCGTCAGTTTCATCATGTTACTGGTATTTGGCAGTTCACTGTGGAGCGCAATGCCGCTGGTTGAGCGTCTGGCTCGCCTGCGCACCCCCGATCTTCCTAAGGAAGCCGTACGCTATACCCGCCGCGTGACGCAAATCTGGTGTGTTTTTTTCGTATTGAATGGCGGGATCGCGCTATTTACAGCGCTGTATGGCGATATGCGTCTGTGGACGCTCTGGAATGGCATGATCTCCTACCTGCTGATGGGTTTGTTAATGGCAGGTGAATGGCTGATACGCCGCCAGCTGATAAAACGAGAGATGCAATGAAAACCCTTCCTTTCGCCGACTGGCTAAGCCATTCGCGGGCCAATGATACTCCCATCGCCTGGCTTGGCGTTCGGACGTGGACGCTGGAAGACCTGCGCAGCGATGTCGCTCAGCTTATGGCATGGCTACAGACGCAGGACGATGAACGCTGGGCGCTGTGCTTTGAAAACAGCTATCTTTTTATCGTTGCGCTGCTGGCCACGCTGCATGCCGGGAAAACACCCGTTATTCCAGGACACTGCCGAGAAACATTGCTGGCCGAGCAAAAAACGCTCTTTCAAGGAGTACTCAGCGATCAGCCCTTATGCTGGGAAGGCCCACATTGTGTAGTAAAGGCGAGCGCGCCACGCGCCGCGAAAGATCCCGTGTTTCCGCCCCTTCGCGAAGGGGCGTTTATCGAACTGTTTACCTCCGGTTCGACCGGGCAGCCGCGCCGGGTTGTCAAACCGATCGCCTGTCTCGATCGCGAAGCAACGCTTCTCGCCGCGCGTTTTAGTGACCAACTGGCGGGCTGTCGCGTCGTAGCTTCGGTCGTGCCGCAACATTTATACGGGCTAACCTTCCGCATCTTTCTGCCAATGTCGCTTGGGCTGCCACTTCATGCTGCAATGCTCTATTACGCAGAGCAACTGGCTGCGCTGGAAAGCCATCATCACTATGCGTTTATCAGCAGTCCCGCTTTCCTAAAACGCCTTGATCCCCGGCTCACACCGCCGCCGATGGCAATCATTCTCTCGGCTGGCGGTATGCTGCCGTGGTCAGATGTACAGGGAACCGCCGCCTGGTGCGGTGTTCAACCGGATGAAATATACGGCAGTACCGAAACAGGCATTCTGGCCTGGCGGCATCGCCAGCAAGATAGCATCCCGTGGAAACCTTTTCCGGGGGTTTCGATAGTGCCGGAAGGTGGCGCATTTCGCGCATATTCGCCGATTATTCCTGAACCGGAAGGCCTGTTGCTTGATGATAACCTGATCTTCGATAACGGCGGGACATTCCACATCGCCGGGCGTCGGGGCCGCGTCGTTAAAATCGAGGAGAAGCGCATCTCGCTCAGCGAAATTGAAAAACGCGTGCTGGCGCTGGAGGGCATTCGGGATGCGGCGGCTCTCCCTGTCTCCCGTGGCGGGCGCCAGGGGGTCGGCGTGCTGTTGGTGCTGGAAGAAGAGGCACGCCGTCAGTGGCTTAATTGTGACAACAAAGCAATGGAGCTTGCCTGGCGAAGAGCGCTAATTCCCTGGCTGGAGCCAGTGGCGGTGCCGCGTTACTGGCGCATCCTGGAAGAAATCCCCGTCAACAGTATGAACAAGCGTGTTTATGCTCAACTACAGGAGTTTTTTCATGAAACCTCATGAAATTGCACACCGTCTGGTGTCACCGACACACGCTGAAATCGATATCCAACTGGAGACGGACCTGTTCTGGTTCCGCGGACATTTCGCGGTTCAGCCGTTGTTGCCGGGCGTAGCGCAGCTTGACTGGGTGATGCATTACGCCACGTTAATACTCGTCCCCGGCTACCGCTTCCACAGCATTCAAAACGTTAAATTCCAGGCCCCATTGCTGCCGGGAAACAGAGTTACGTTGCAACTCGACTGGCAGGAACAGAAGCAGCAACTGAATTTCAGCTACCTGCGCCATGAGGGCGAAGAACGCCATACCTGTAGCAGCGGGAAAATTCGCCTATGTCAGTAACCTTTAATCCTTGCGTGGTCATTCCTTGCTATAACCACGGCGCAATGATGCCGCGCGTGGTTGAACGCCTGCAACCGACAGGCCTGCATTGTTTTATCGTTGATGATGGCAGTGATGAGGCAACGCGCCGGGTGCTGGAAACACTGGCCGCAGGAAATGAAACACTTACCCTGACGCGGCTTACGCAAAACGTCGGTAAAGGCGAGGCGGTGATCGAGGGTTTGCAAAATGCCTCCCGCGCGGGTTTTACGCACGCCGTGCAGGTCGATGCTGACGGGCAGCATGCCATCGAAGATATTCCCAAATTACTGGATCTGGCGAGGCAACATCCGCAGGCGCTGATTTCAGGCCAGCCTGTTTATGATGACTCCATTCCCCGTTCGCGGCGATATGGCCGCTGGGTCACTCACGTATGGGTGTGGATAGAAACATTGTCTTTGCAACTGAAAGACAGCATGTGCGGTTTTCGCGTCTACCCCATCACCTCCACGCTACGGCTTGCTGAACGTGTCACGCTGGGTAAGCGTATGGATTTCGACACAGAAGTGATGGTTCGCCTCTACTGGCAGGGAACTCCCAGCTACTTTGTCCCGACACGCGTAACGTATCCGCAGGACGGTCTTTCTCACTTTGATGCGCTGAAAGACAATGTTCGCATCTCGCTGATGCATACCCGCTTATTCTTCGGCATGCTGCCGCGCATTCCTTCCCTGCTGTTTCGCCGCGCTGATACGCACTGGGCGCAGCAGCACGAGAGGAAGGGATTATGGGGTATGCGCTTTATGTTACTGGTCTGGAGAGTGCTTGGACGCCGAGCATTCTCGCTGCTGCTCTATCCTGTTGTCGCCGTCTACTGGCTTAGCGCCGGTAACGCGCGGCGGGCATCTCAGCTCTGGCTGGCGCGTGTGCGCACCAGCCAGGCGCTGCGCGGACTGCCGTCACCAGCAAAGCTCAGTAGCTATCGCCACTTTCTGCGTTTTGCCGAAGCCATGCTGGATAAAGTGGCAGGCTGGCGCGGCGAACTCCAGTTAGGCCATGACGTTGAATTCGCACCCGGCGCTGAAGTCGCGATGGGGCTGGACGATAACAACGGCAAGCTCTTGCTGGCATCACATCTTGGCGATGTTGAAGCCTGCCGCGCGCTGGCGCAATTACATAACAGCAAAGTGATCAATGCGCTGGTGTTTCATGAAAATGCACAGCGTTTTAAACAGATCATGCAAGAGATGGCTCCCGAAGCCGGAGTACACCTTATCCCGGTAACACATATTGGCCCGGATACCGCCATGCTGCTGAAAGATAAGCTCGATCGGGGCGAATGGGTGGCCATTGTCGGCGATCGTATTGCGGTTAACCCACAGCGCGGCGGCGACTGGCGGGTGTGCTGGAGCACGTTTATGGGCCACGCCGCCCCCTTCCCGCAAGGGCCATTTATTCTGGCAGCGGCGCTGCGCTGCCCGGTGCTGTTAATGTTTGCCTTGCGTCAAAACGGCAAATTGCGCCTGCATTGCGAACATTTTGCCGATCCGCTGCCCATGCCTCGCGCAAACCGACAAGCATCGCTGCAAGCGGCTGTCGACAACTACGCTGCACGCCTTGAACACTACGCACTGCAATCACCACTCGACTGGTTTAACTTTTTTGATTTCTGGCGGTTGCCTGACCACGCACCGCAAGCCACGGATAAGGAGTAACAGGTGTTAAACGATCCCCGTTTTACAGCCGAGGTTGCGCTAAGCGTTCCCTTTCACGACGTCGATATGATGGGCGTTGTCTGGCACGGCAACTATTTTCGCTACTTTGAGATAGCGCGTGAGGCGCTACTGAATCAGTTTGATTACGGCTACCGCCAGATGAAAACGTCGGGTTATTTGTGGCCGGTCGTGGATACGCGGGTGAAATACCGCGATGTACTGATATTTGAACAGCACTTCCGCGTACGCGCCCGAATCGAAGAGTTCGAAAACCGGCTGAAAATCGCGTATGAAATCATCGACGCTGCCAGCGGCAAACGTACCACCACCGGGTACACCATTCAGGTGGCGGTAGAGGAGAAAAGCCGGGAGATGTGCTTCGTCAGCCCAGCCATTCTGTTTGAACGTATGGGGGTCACACCATGAAATATTGGCCTCTGCTGGTCCTACTGTTCGCCCCCTTCGTCAATGCGGTGACGTTGGAGGAATTACAGCAGCGCTTCACCCAACAACCGGTGGTACGTGCACATTTCACCCAGACTCGCACCATTAAAGACCTGCCGCAGCCACTGCGATCGCAGGGCGAAATGCTTATCGCCCGTGAGCAGGGATTGTTGTGGGATCAGACCGCGCCTTTCCCAATGATGCTAATGCTTGATGACTCGCGGATGGTGCAAATCATTAACGGTCAGCCACCCCAGGTGATCACTGCGCAAAACAACCCGCAAATGTTCCAGTTTAACCATCTTCTGCGCGCACTGTTTCAGGCCGATCGCGCCGTGCTGGAACAGAACTTCCGCATTGACTTTAACGATGCAGGAAAAGGCCGCTGGACCCTGAAGTTGACCCCAATCACCACGCCGCTGGATAAAATATTCACCTCCATCGACCTGGCCGGAGATCACTATCTCGACAGCATCCGCCTGAATGATAAACAGGGCGATCTCACCGATATCGCTTTTTCTCAACACCGACTCACGCCCACGACGCTGACTGATGACGAACGCCAACGTTTTACGACACACTAATTCCCCGCGCCCGGCGCTACTGTGGGGCGCAGTATGCCTGGTGATGCTGGGTATGCTGCTCGTGCTGCTTCCCAAAGCGCGAATGAACAGCAGCGTACTGGCGATGCTCCCGGCACAGACCATGGGCGCGCTGCCTGCGGCATTGAATGACGGCTTTATGCAACGCCTCGATAAGCAACTCGTCTGGTTGGTCAGCCCTGGTAAACAGGCCAATCCCGAGGTGGCGCAATACTGGCTGACGCTGTTAGGTCAATCGCAGGCGGTTAATCACCTGAAAGGCGCGATGGATACAAAGAGTCAGCAAGCGTGGGGCGCATTTTTCTGGCAGCACCGTAACGCTCTGCTTGATAGCGCAACACGCGCGCGTCTGCAAAACGGCGGCGAAGCGCAGGCACAATGGGTGCTGACTCAGCTTTACTCGGCCTTTTCCGGCGTATCGGGTAAAGAGCTGCAAAACGATCCGCTAATGTTGATGCGCGGCGCACAATTGGCGATGGCGCAAAATACGCAGCGACTGCGGTTGATGGATGGGTGGTTAGTCACCCAGGACAACGACGGCAACTACTGGTATCTGCTCCACGGCGAGCTGGCAGGCTCCTCCTTCGATATGCAGCAAACACACCAGTTTGTCGCCACGCTCGGCTCGCTGGAAACACAGTTCAAGAAGCAGTTTCCACAGGCGCAATTGCTATCACGCGGCACGGTATTCTATAGCGACTACGCCAGCCAGCAGGCAAAGCGCGACATTTCAACGTTGGGGATCGCAACTATCGTCGGCGTCATGCTGTTGATTGTTGCCGTGTTCCGCTCCTTGCGCCCACTGCTGTTATGCCTGCTTTCAATCGCCGTTGGCGCGCTGGCCGGTACGGTAGTGACGCTGCTGGTCTTCGGCGAGTTGCACCTGATGACGCTGGTGATGAGCATGAGCATCATCGGGATCTCTGCGGACTATACACTTTACTATCTCACCGAACGTATGGTGCATGGCGCAGAGTCATCGCCATGGCAAAGCCTGGCAAAGGTACGAAATGCGCTGTTGATGGCACTGGCGACAACCGTCGTGGCGTATCTGATCATGATGCTCGCACCCTTCCCCGGAATTCGTCAGATGGCGATTTTCGCCGCCACCGGGCTCAGCGCCTCTTGCCTGACTGTCGTCTTCTGGCACCCCTGGCTGTGCCGTGGTTTACCGGTGCGTCCCGTGCCTGCGATGGTGCTGTTACTGCGCTGGCTGGCAGCCTGGCGGCGCAATAAAAAACTGTCGGTGGGGTTGCCACTGCTAATGGCGGTAGTCTCTCTTGCCGGGCTGTCAACGCTACGCATCAATGACGATATCAGCCAGTTACAGGCATTACCGCAGAACATCCTTGCGCAGGAAAAAGCCATCACTGCTCTCACCGGACAGAGTGTCGATCAGAAATGGTTTGTGGTGTATGGCGAAAATCCCCAGCAGACACTGGAACGTCTGGAAGCGTTTATTCCACGTCTGGAACAAGCGCGCGAGAACGGCGCAATTTCGGGTTTTCGTTATGTGCCGATCAACTCGGTCTCACGCCAGCAGCAGGATCTGACGTTACTAAAAAATGCCGCGCCCACCGTGGCTAAAACCTTACAAAGTGCCGGTTTGCAGGCGGTTACCCCCGATCTCAGCCCAATGACGGTCACGGTTGATGCATGGCTTGCCAACCCTGCCAGTGAAGGCTGGCGCTTACTGTGGCTGACCATACCAGACGGGCAAAGCGGCGTGCTGGTGCCCGTTGATGGCGTAAAAGATAGCGCAGCGTTAAGTGCGCTGGCACTGGCGCAACCGGGTATTGTCTGGGTGGATCGAAAAAGCGCTTTCGACAGCCTTTTCGCGCTCTATCGTCTGGTGTTAACCGGCCTGTTGTGTGTTGCGCTGGCGGTGATCGCGGCGGGTGCCGTGCTTCGTCTCGGCTGGAAAAAGGGGCTTATCAGCCTTGTCCCTTCAGTGTTGTCACTCGGTTGCGGGCTGGCAGCATTGTCGCTAAGCGGTCATTCGGTCAACCTCTTCTCCCTGCTGGCGCTGGTGCTGGTGCTAGGGATTGGCATTAACTACACGCTGTTTTTCAGTAACCCACGCGGCACACCACTCACCTCGCTGCTGGCGATCTCGCTGGCGATGGTTACAACGCTCCTCACGTTGGGCATGCTGGTATTCAGCGATACCCAGGCGATTAGCTGTTTTGGCATCGTGCTGGTAAGCGGCATTTTTACCGCCTTTTTACTTTCACCGCTCGCAATGCCGGGTAAAAAAGAGAGAAAACGATGAACCGCACCCTCTGGACTGGCATGGCGCTGGCCACTGCCCTACTGCTCACCGGATGCAGTCACACCACGCACTCCTCCGATAGCACCCGCCCGCAAGCATGGCTGGAACCCGGCACGCGCGTGACGTTACCGGCGCCGGGTATTAGCCCGGCGGTCAATTCCCAGCAGCTACTCACCGGCAGTTTTAATGGGCAAACACAGTCGCTGCTGGTGATGATGACCGCCGACGAGAAAAAAATCACGCTCGCCGGGCTCTCGTCCGTGGGGATTCGCCTGTTCCTCGTCACCTATGACGAAAACGGTATTCATACTGAGCAATCTATCGTCGTACCGCAGTTGCCACCGGCAAGCCAGGTATTGGCCGATGTAATGATCAGCCACTGGCCTGTCGCCGTCTGGCAGCCGCAGTTACCGAAAGGCTGGACGCTCACCGACACAGGCGACAAACGCGAGCTTCGCAATGCGCGCGGGAAGCTGGTGACGGAAATCACCTACCTGCAGCGCAAAGGCAAACGCGAGCCGATTAGCATTGAGCAGCACGTCTTTAAATACCACATCACCATTCAATATCTGGGTGACTGAGATGATCTACATTTCCGCGATTGGCATGATTAACGCGCTGGGCAACACCTGCGATGAAATCGCTGCCAATCTGTGCCGTGGCGTCGCCCCGGGCATGATCAGCCGAAAAGGCTGGTTACAGGGCGATGCTGAAGTCATGCTCGGCGGCGTGGATGCAGAACTTCCACTGATGCCCGAGGTGTGGCAGGCGCATCGCAGCCGTAACAACCAGCTTTTGCTGGTCGCGCTGGAACAGATCCAGCAGACAGTGAATGAGGCGATTTCCCACTATGGACGAGATCGCGTTGCCGTCGTTTTGGGCACCAGCACATCAGGCCTGGAGGAAGGGGGTAAACACGTTCATTACCTGCATAACGGCGAAGAGAGCCTCGAATGGCGCTATTCGCAACAGGAGCTAGGAGATCCGTCGCGTTTTTTAAGCCACTGGCTGGCCCTCGACGGCCCGGCATTTACGGTTTCTACCGCGTGTTCATCCAGCGCCAGAGCGATCATTAATGGTCAGCGCCTGATTAACGCGGGGCTCGCGGATGTCGCCATCGTTGGCGGCGCAGATACACTCAGCCAGATGCCGATCAACGGCTTTAATAGTCTTGAATCCTTCTCGCCGACATTATGTCAGCCGTTTGGTCGCGACCGTTGCGGCATCACTATTGGTGAGGCCGCCGCGCTGATGGTTCTGACCCGGGAACCGCAGCCGCTGGCGCTGTTAGGCTGCGGGGAATCCAGCGACGCCTGGCATATTTCCGCACCGCATCCTCAAGGCGAAGGCGCGATTCGCGCAATAAATATGGCGCTCGCCCAAGCGGGCCTGACACCAGACGACGTTGGTTATATCAATTTGCACGGTACCGCTACGATCCTTAACGATCAAATTGAATCGCAAGTCGTACATACGCTGTTTGGTGACAGTATTCCCTGTAGCTCGACTAAACATTTGACCGGTCACACTCTCGGCGCGGCAGGCATCACCGAAGCGGCACTAAGCGCGCTGATTCTGCTGCGCGATCTTCCCTTGCCGCCTCAGGATTTCAGTCATTCGCCGAAGGATACAACCTTGCCGGAGTGTGGCCTGCTAAGCGACCCCCAGCCGCTTTCACGCCCAGTGATTTTATCGAACTCCTTCGCCTTTGGCGGAAACAACGCCAGCATTTTGCTGGGGAGAGTGTCATGAGCCATTACCTTGCGCCCGGTGCCTATTTACCTCACGAGGCACCGATGATCCTGCTGAAAGAGGTCATCGCTGTCGGAGACGATTGCGCCCACTGCCGCGTGACCGTCGACAAGCAAGGTGTCCTTGCACCGTTTATTGATGCCGAAGGTCACTTGCCTGGCTGGTATGCGCTCGAACTGATGGCGCAAAGTATTGGTGTCTGGTCGGGCTGGCATCGCCAGCAACGCGGTGAGGGAAGTATTGCCCTCGGTATGGTGTTGGGTGCCAGAGAATTAACCTGTGTGGCGAATTCGCTGCCAGCGAATTCCGTGCTTGATATCCACGTCAGACTCCTGATGCAGGATGAACGTTTCGGCAGCTTCGACTGTACCATTAAGACCCAGGCCAACACACTGGCTTCGGGCAGGGTCAACACCTTCCAGCCGACAAAGGAAGAGTTAACGTCACTTTTTATTCAAGGAAAAACGGCATGAATCGTTCCGTATTGGTCACTGGTGCCAGCAAAGGCATCGGCCGCGCCATCGCCCAACAACTTGCCGCAGACGGTTTTACGATCGGCGTGCATTACCATCGCGATGAGCAAGGCGCGCTGCAAACGCTGCACGCGATTGAACAGGCTGGGGGAAGCGGACGGCTGCTCAGTTTCGATGTTGGTAACCGCGAGCAATGTCGTGAGGTGCTAGAGAGCGAAATTGTCCGCCACGGCGCCTGGTACGGCGTGGTCAGCAATGCCGGGATTGCACGCGACGCAGCCTTCCCGGCGCTGAGCGAAGAAGACTGGGATGCGGTCATCCATACCAACCTCGACAGCTTTTACAATGTGATCCAACCCTGCATTATGCCCATGATTGCCGCCCGCAATGGCGGGCGCATCATTACGCTTTCGTCAGTCTCCGGCGTGATGGGCAACCGTGGCCAGGTCAACTACAGCGCAGCTAAAGCGGGTATCATAGGTGCGACGAAAGCGCTGGCTATCGAACTGGCGAAACGCAAAATCACCGTGAATTGCATAGCTCCGGGCCTGATTGACACCGGCATGATTGAGATGGAAGAGGCGGCGCTGAAAGAAGCGATGTCCCTGATCCCGATGAAACGGATGGGTCAAACCCAAGAGGTAGCCGGGCTCGCCAGCTATTTAATGTCCAATATTGCGGGTTATGTTACCCGCCAGGTCATTTCGATTAACGGAGGCATGCTATGACGCGTCGCGTAGTCATTACCGGTATGGGCGGCGTTACCGCCTTTGGTCAAAACTGGCAGGAAGTTGCGAAGCGGTTACTGGCTTATGAGAATGCCGTACGGAAAATGCCGGAATGGCAAATTTATGATGGACTGCATACCCTGCTGGGCGCGCCTATTGATGATTTTGTACTGCCGGAAAACTACACCCGCAAACGCATCCGCGCGATGGGACGCGTCTCGTTGCTCTCCACCAGAGCCAGCGAACTGGCGCTGGAGCAGGCCGGGTTAATCGATGATCCGGTACTCACCCAGGGCCGAACCGGCATTGCGTATGGTTCGTCGACCGGCAGCACTGGTCCGGTAAGCGAATTTGCGACCATGCTGACCGAAAAACACACCAATAACATCACTGGCACCACCTATGTGCAGATGATGCCGCACACCACCGCGGTTAACACCGGCCTGTTTTTCGGGTTGCGTGGTCGGGTGATCCCTACATCCAGCGCCTGTACTTCAGGTAGCCAAGCGATAGGCTACGCCTGGGAAGCCATTCGGCACGGTTATCAGGATGTGATGGTCGCGGGTGGTGCGGAAGAGTTATGTCCATCGGAAGCTGCCGTTTTTGATACGCTTTTCGCCACCAGCCAACGCAATGATGAGCCGAAAACCACACCGTCTCCATTTGATGCCCGCCGTGATGGTCTGGTAATTGGTGAAGGCGCAGGAACGCTGATTCTGGAAGAGCTGGAACATGCAAAAGCGCGCGGTGCCACCATTTATGGCGAGATTGTCGGGTTTGCCACCAACTGCGATGCCGCGCATATCACTCAGCCCCAGCGTGAGACGATGCAAATTTGTATGGAGCAGGCACTTAACATCGCTGGGCTCAGCCCGCAGGATATCGGCTACATATCCGCACACGGCACAGCCACCGATCGGGGTGATATTGCAGAAAGCCAGGCAACCGCTGCCATCTTCGGTAATACGGTGCCCATCTCCTCATTAAAAAGCTACTTCGGTCATACGCTTGGCGCATGTGGCGCACTTGAAGCGTGGATGAGCCTGCAAATGATGCGCGAAGGCTGGTTTGCGCCTACGCTAAACCTGACGACACCGGATGAAAATTGCGGCGAACTGGATTATATCCGCGGTGAAGCAAGACATATTGATTGTGAATTCCTGCAAAGCAATAACTTTGCGTTTGGCGGAATAAATACTTCAATCATCATCAAACGCTGGGCGTAACAATGTATCGTGTTTTACTGGCTACTATTACTGGGTTGTGCGCGCAGGAGATCCCAACTGAGCTAAAATCAGCGGCGCCATCCGGCGCTCGTCATAATAGCTGGCTTGCCGGGCGGCTTTTGCTTAACCGCGTGCTCTCCCCGTTGCCGGAGATAGTTTATGGAGAGCAGGGTAAGCCCGCGCTTGCTGGCAATCTGCCGTTATGGTTTAGCCTGAGCCACAGCGGCGATCATATTGCTTTGCTGGTGAGCGATGAAGGCGAAGTCGGCTGCGATATCGAAGTGATACGCCCGCGTAGTAACTGGCGTAGCCTGGCGAATGCGGTGTTTAGCCAGGCGGAACACCGTGAAATCGAGCAGGAGCATCCCGCGCAGCAACTGGACGCGTTCTGGCGCATCTGGACACGTAAAGAGGCCATTATCAAACAGCATGGCGGCAGCGCCTGGGAGATCGTCAGCATAGACAGTTGCAACCCTCTCAATCTACACCTTAGCCATTCTCACTGTACGGGGCTAAGTCTCGCGGTCTGCACTCCCACGCCTTTTACTCTCGCTGCCGACCAGATCGAGATCGTCGGGGAAGAAAAATAACCAGCACGCCCGCCACAATGACCAGCACACCCAAAGCGCCGCGTAGGGAAAACGGTTCGTGCCATCCGGGAAGCCAGATGGCCGCCGCCCACACCAGAATGTAGCTCAGGCTCAGCAAGGCATACGCCTTACTCAGCGGCAAATGGTGCAGGGCAAAATACCAGCAGCCCATTGATGCCAGATACCCAAACAGACCAAACATCAGCGCTAGCGTGCCTTTTTGCGGTTGCAACAGCACCGAGACAAAAGACCACGAGAATGTCACCGGTGGCAGCGACACCATCGCATAGCGCAACATCAGTTGTGCGCCGCTTACCAGCAACACACTGAGTAATGCCCAGTGCAGCCCCTTCATAGCGAGCTCCCCAGCAACACAATGCCAATGATAATCAGCGCCACACCGAACGCATGGCGAAGGCTCACTGGCTCACGCCAGAGAAAACGTGCCGCCAGCGTCACCCAGACAAAATTAAGGCTCAACATCGGGTATGCCACGCCAACAGGAATGCGCTGCAATACCAGCAGCCACAGCGCCATGCCCGCGCCGAGTGCCATCAGCGCGAGCCCCAGCCACAGGCCGAGATGCTTACTCCGCTGGGCCATCGGCACCGGACGCGTCGCCTGCTTCTGGCACAACTGGCCTACGCAACTGAGCAGGCTTGCCAGCGCGAGCCAGAGCCAGCTTGTCATCGCGGCTTACTCATCATTGTGGAAAATACTGGATAAAGACCATACGCCCTTGTACATAAACGTTGTCCGGTTTCGGTATCGGCATGCGAGTAAAGTCATCCTTTTTCGACTGGTGCAGCACCAGTGAAATAACCCCTTCCTGACGATGTTGTGACAGCCAGTCGGTGAAATCGTCTTCGCGCACAAACCGCCCTTCGCCGTCAGGATACGACATACCGTACGTTAACTCACCGCGCGTGCCGAACAGCATGATATCTGAGCGTTTCAGCTCCCAGGCCAGGCCTGCGGCAACACCAACGTTATCGGCCAGCACGTAGCGGCTCGGCGTCAGCGGCTCGTTAACAAAGTTGATCAAAAATTGCGGCTGCTTGGAATCCATCACCTTGTCCGGGATAACGATCCCCACCAACAGCGCAATCGCCAACGGACACAGCGCGGCGTATGACCAACGTTCGGCACTGGCACGCAAGGTAAACATCCCAACCAGCGCCCACGCCAGGAAAGCAAACGCCGCCAGCGCTGCTTTGTAGATCTCAATCTGCGTCCATACCGGATGTTTCAGGAAACCCAAAGGCGACACCACAAGCGCGGCAATCACGCCAACCAGACCAAAACCGATATTGATCCACGCATTGACGCGCAGTACGCGCCCATTGGTTTGAGCCATTTGCATGGCATAACGCGCCATCAACATCGCCAGCGGCGCGAAACAGGGCAGAATGTAAGTCGGCAATTTCCCTTTGGCGATGCTGAAAAACAGCAACGGCATTACGACCCAACCCAGCAGATAAAACGCTTCCCGCATGCCCTCTTTACGCGCCAGCCAGCCCGTTTTCAGCGCACCGGGCAGTAGCGCCAGCCACGGCAAAGAACCTAAAATCAGGAACGGTATGTAATACCAGAACGGCGCTTTGTGTTGTGCGTCCTGCTGCGCAAAACGTTGGATATGTTCAACCCAGAAGAAGTAGCGCCAGAAATCGGGTTCGCGCGACGCAATCGCCAGTCCCCACGGCAGCACCGTCAGTACGCAGCAGAGAACGGCCAGCCAACCCCAGAGCAGCACCTCTTTCCAGCGTTTGTGAACAATCACCCACGGCAGTACGCCAATCACCGGCACCGCCAGCGCGAGAAAACCTTTGGTCATCACGCCCATGCCGCACGCCACGCCAAGCAGGACATAGCCGCCAAACTTACTCCGCAGCGTCGTCGCCTGCGCAGCCAGCCAGAAGCTGAGCATCGCCAGCGTCATCCACAGCGTGATCATCGGGTCCAGCACAGCATAAGTGCTAATGCCATACACCAGAAACGCCGTCAGGAAGATCACCGCCGAGAGCACGGCAGTACGTTTGTCGCGCCACATTTTCCACGCCAGTGCGCCCACTAACAGCGCCGACACGGTGATGGAGAAAACAGAGCCCAGGCGCACGGAGACGTTATTATGGCCAAACAGCCACTGCGCAATACTATTGATCCAATAACCGGCTATTGGTTTTTCAAAATAACGCAGGCCAAGGAAATGCGGCACAATCCAGTCGCCGCTGGTGAGCATTTCGCGGCTGATCTCCGCATAGCGGGTTTCATCCGGCTGCCAGAGCAGACGATATTCCAGTGGAACAACATAGTAGAGGGCGAACAGCGCAACCAGCGCCAGACCATAGTGAATGGATTTCATAACCCAGGACTCAACAGTTGTTGGCAACCCAGCCAGCCTTCCCGGCCAGCCACTTCTCCGCGTACCACTTTGCCTGCCGGTAGCGTCTCTAACGATTCCGGTAACAACTGGCTCAGCGGACAAAAAGCGATACCTTCGCGCGCCGCCATGCTCAGCAGTTCATCGAAACCTTCCGCGCCGATAATGCCTTCCACCTCTGCGTGGATGGTATAAACCGGCGTGCCGTTATCCCGCTGCATCGCGTCGAGGATGAAACGGTTGTAGTGTTCCGCCGCCACCGAAATGCCAACGGCTTCATCCCAGGTGGGCAGCGTTACCGGGATTTGCGGCGCCGCATAGGTGTTCTCTGCGATGAGCGGGCGAAACGGCTGAGTACCGCGGCAGTCGCTGTTATAACGGAAATTAAAATTCGATTTGGCTTTCACCACTCGCTGATCGGCGCGCCAACCCGCCACGGCGGAACAGCTCACAGACCGGCCAATAATCAGTTCCAGTGCCAGCAATCCGCGCTCAATTTCCGCTTCGAGATGCGCCTGATCCCACACGCCGCTCCAGCGTTGCCAGCCGTGGTGATCCCAGGCATGCAGCCCAACTTCATGCGCCTGCGCGGTTTTGCGGATGACCTCCGCGTTGCCTTCGCCGATAAGCCTGCCGGGCCACGCAGTGCCCGCCAGTAAAATATCCCAGCCGTAGAGCGATGCCGCGCGCGAGCGCAGCATCTTCCACAGAAATTTCGGCTTAAGCAGACGCCAGATGTGGCGCCCCATGTTGTCCGGCCCGACGCTAAAGAAAAAGCTCGCCTGAATATTGTGCTTTTTCAGTAGTTCCAGCAGGCGCGGAACCCCATCACGCGTGCCGCGAAAGGTATCGACATCAATACGTAAGCCGACGTATTTCATGCTTATTTCTCATCCGTCAGTTCAACGGTACGCAGGAAGAAATCCAGCGTTTCGTCAATGGTCTGGCGCATATCCACGGTCGGTTCCCAGTGCAGGCAGCGCTTGGCGTTACGGATGCTCGGTTTGCGGTGTTCCACATCCTGGTAGCCTTTGCCGTAGTAGCTGCTGCTTTCCACTTCACGGAAACCGGCGAACGGCGGGAAGCGGTCGCGCAGCGGGTGTTTTTCAAAGCTGGCCAGCAGCATCTCTGCCAGCTCTTTAATGCTCGCTTCGTTATCCGGGTTACCGATGTTGATGATCTGCCCGTCGCAACGCCCGTCTTTGTTTTCGATAATGCGGAACAGCGCTTCAATACCATCGCTGATATCGGTAAAGCAGCGTTTCTGTTTGCCGCCTTCGATCAGCTTGATCGGCGAACCTTCCACCAGGTTAAGGATCAACTGGGTGATGGCGCGTGAGCTACCGATACGCGCAGCGTTCAGGTTATCCAGGCGCGGCCCCATCCAGTTAAATGGACGGAACAGAGTGAACTTCAGGCCGTGCTTATCGCCATATGCCCAGATCACGCGGTCGAGCAACTGTTTTGATACCGAGTAAATCCAGCGCTGTTTGTTGATAGGTCCAACGACCAGATTCGAGTTGTCTTCGTCGAAATTGTTGTCGGTGCACATGCCGTACACTTCCGACGTCGACGGGAAAATGATGCGTTTGTTGTACTTCACGCAGTCACGGATGATTTTCAGGTTCTCTTCGAAATCCAGCTCGAACACGCGCAGCGGGTTACGGGTGTATTCGATAGGTGTGGCAATCGCCACCAGCGGCAGCACCACGTCACATTTTTTAATGTGGTATTCGATCCACTCAGAGTGAATGCTGATATCGCCTTCAACAAAGTGGAAACGCGGATTGTCGAGGAAACGGCTGATCGCATCCGATCCAATATCCAGACCGAAAATCTCGTAGTTATCGTCACGCAGCAGGCGTTCGGTCAAATGGTTACCGATAAAACCGTTCACACCGAGGATCAACACGCGCGTACGGCGTTTTACCGCCACTACCGGTTTGCTGGTGAGTAACGCTCCGGCAACCAGGCCAAGCGACTGCGCCAGTTGTGCGCCCTGCATGTACACACCATTTTCCATCTGCCCGGTGAGGATCTCCAGCGCGCCATCACCGCAGGCCACCAGCAGCGGCGAAACAGAGAGCACCGTGCCCGCGCGAGCCGGAGCCACATCGGTACGAACGCGGGATTTCCAGACGATAAATTTATGCGTACCGGCAAAGCTGTACGCACCCGGCCACGGGTCAGAAACCGCGCGCACCAGATTTTGCAGCGTTTGAGCAGGTTTTTCCCAGTCCAGACGGCCATCTTCCGGCGTGCGACGACCATAGTAGCTGGCTTTGCTGTCGTCCTGCGCCGTTTCGCTAAAGGATTGCGTTTTAATGGCTGGCAGTACGCCTTGCAGCATGCTCTTCGCCGCATCCGCTAATTTGCGATGCAGAGACAGCGCTTCATCGTTCTCAGCAATGGCGACGCGTTGTTGCGCGACAATCGCGCCCGCATCCGCGCGGGAAACCATGCGGTGCAGCGTGACGCCGGTTTCGCTTTCGCCGTTCACCAGCACCCAGTTCAGCGGCGCACGACCACGGTAGGCAGGCAGCAGCGAGCCGTGCAGGTTAAAGGCACCGATCCGCGCGGTATTAAGAATGTTGTCGCACAGTAAGTTGCGGTAATAGAAAGAGAAAATGACATCCGCGTTCAGATCGCGAATACGATCGACCCACAGTGGGTGGTTGACATCTTCCGGCGCATAAACCGGGATACCGCGCTCAGCGGCAATACGCGCCACCGAGCCGAAAAAGTGGTTTTCATTGGCACTGTCGGGATGGGTGAAAATCGCCGCAATCTCGAAACCTGCATCCAGTAACGCCTGTGTACCAACACATCCCATATCGTGGTAAGCAAAGACAACGGCTTTCATTGATTTTTTTCCTCTTGCGAAACGTCATTTTCCTGACGAACAACACGTTGAATAAAGTAACGGGGACGCGCGCGAACATCGTTATAGATGCGCCCGATATACTCCCCAAGCAGCCCCATGCCGATAAACTGAGCGCCGATAAAGGTGAAGAGAATGGCGAAGAGCATAAACACCCCTTCCCCCGCCCACTGCGGGCCAAACGCCAGACGCAGCACCACCAACAGCACGGCGAGCGAAAAGCCCAGCAGCGCAATCACGCTGCCAAACACGCTGAGCAAGCGCAGCGGCGTGGTGGTCAGGCAGGTCACCAGGTCGTACATCAGGTTAATCAGGCGCATAAAGCTGTATTTGGAATCGCCAAACTCGCGCTCCGCATGCTGCACGGGGATCTCCACCGCGCGGCGAGCAAAGGTGTTCGCGAGGATCGGGATAAAAGTGCTGCGCTCATGGCAGTGCAACATGGCATCGACAATATGGCGGCGATAGGCGCGCAACATGCAGCCATAATCCCCCATCGCTTTACCGGTGGTGCGCTGAATCAGGCGGTTGATAGTACGTGAGGCCATTTTACGAAACAGGCTGTCCTGGCGGTTTTGCCGCACCGTGCCCACCACGTCATAACCCTCATTGGCTTTCGCCACCAGGCGCGGGATCTCCTCCGGTGGGTTTTGCAAATCGGCGTCCAGCGTGATGATCAAATCACCGGTGACATGGCTAAAACCGGCCATAATCGCCGAGTGCTGGCCGTAGTTGCGGTTCAACAGCACCGCGACAACATGGCTGCCGGGTTGTTCTGCCGCTTCACTTAACATCAGCGCGGAGTTATCGCTACTGCCGTCATCCACCAGCAAAATTTCGTAATCAATGCCCAGCACGTCGCAGCTTTCCGTGGTACGGCGAATCAACTCCGGCAAACTCTCTTGCTCGTTATAGACCGGGATCACCACAGAAACTTTTTCTACAGGCGGTAAATTAAACATATCAGCGCCCTGCAATGTTGCGGAGCGCGTGAATGACGCGGGTTGTGTCGTCATGGGTCATATCCGGGAAAAGCGGTAGTGAACAGATACGCGCACTGTTCCACTCCGTATTGGGTAAAGAGAGGGGGAAGCGTTCGCGGTAGTATTTCTGCGTATGCGCCGCGCGAAAATGCAGGCCGGTGCCGATGCCTTGCGCTTTCAGAGTTTCCATCAATGCGTCGCGGGAGATACCGCAACGTTGCTCATCGACGCGAATAATAAACAGGTGCCAGGCGTGCTGATGCGGCCAGGAGGGCAAAGCCAGCGGCTGAAACGGCGTATCCGCCAGTTCCTGCAAATAACGTTGCGCAATCTCCTGGCGGCGGGCATTCGCGGCGGGCAGTTTGCCCAGTTGCACCAGCGCAATCGCTGCGTTGATATCGGCGAGGTTGTATTTAAAACCAGGGGAGATCACTTCAGCCTGCGGTGCGCGGCCGTGGGTTTGGCGGTCATAAGCATCGACGCCCAGCCCGTGGAATTTCAGGCTGCGAATGCGGTTTGCCAGTTGTTCATCGTCCGTCACGACCAGCCCACCTTCCGCACAGGTCATATTCTTAATGGCGTGGAAGGAGAAAATAGCGGTGCCGCGTGAACCCACATGCTGACCTTTGTAGTACGTTCCGGCAGCGTGAGCGGCGTCTTCAATCACCGGAATACCGTGCTTTTCACCCATCGCGCGAATGGCGTCAATATCTACCGGCGCACCGGCGTAATGCACCGGAATAATCGCTTTGGTACGTGGCGTGATAGCCGCTTCGATAGCTTCCGGCGTGACCATCAGCGTCTCTTTATCGACATCGATCATCACCGGCGTCGCGCCGAGCAGCACAATCATATTGAGTGTGGAAACCCAGGTCAGCGACGGGGTAATCACTTCATCTCCGGCCCCGATCCCCAGCGCCATCAGGGTGACGTGCATGCCACCCGTCGCCGAGCTAACGGCAATGGCATGGCGGTTGCCGGTCAGTGTGCAAAAAGCGTCTTCCAGCGCCTGATTTTTGGGGCCTGTCGTGATCCAGCCGGATGCCAGCACTTGCTGAATGGCTGCGAACTCTTCATCCCCCATTGACGGGCGCGAGAACGGTAAAAAATCACTCATCATCATTCCTTGGCGTCATTGACGCGTTAACGGACCGCCACAAAGACACGCTGCGGCTAGTGAGTAAAATGGCGGATGGAAGTTAAACCAAAATATAATGAATGCGCGTTTCCTGCATTTATTATTCGTTACGGTTAGTCGTAGAATGCTACCAATTGAATATTAGGACAAGATTAAGAAAAGGGAGAAATGATAAGCTTAACAGATATGAAATAATATTTTTCAAACAACAGGTTACAAATGAAAATAGCAAAATCTTAACGTGATGAATGTCAAAAAAGTGAAATATTTAACGCCCTTGCAATGTATACAAAGGCGTTAGCTTCGTTATTTAAACGGCACATCAACGAATACACGAAAATTAATATCATTATGCAATTAATTATTTCGCTCGTTACAATAAAAATATATTAAATACCGTGAAATTTTTATGACAAATTCTGCGGAAAACTGGCCGGTAATTCACTGGCAGCGCAGTCAATCACGCTGTCATTATTTTCGCCGCAATCGCGCACAAACGTAATGGTAGCGAACTCATCGATCACTTCGGTGGGATAAGCCGGGCCAGCTGCACGGTAAGACTCCATCAACGGAATGTGATCGTTCTGGAAGCAGACAGTTTTTTCCGGATTATTGATAACCCAACGCGGGAAGAAAATGGTGCCGTGGAACAGGCGATCGCCAAGGTTCACAATCAGGCTCACATCGGTGCCGGTCGGTTCAGTCCAGGAAATTTTATAGATACTTTCGCCTACGCGAACGATGAATGCCTGCTGGTTTTTCACCCAACGGTTCGCCACGATACCGCTGTGAATCCGGTAATCAAGCGTTGTGGCGTTTTTCACATAAATCTCGTAATTCCAGCCATTATCGTAGGTATAAACCAGATGTTTGCCGACGAAACCGCTCAAATCATGTTTATCAAAGGTGCTCATTTTTTATCTCCTCTGGTGTTTGAAATGATCGTACGCCTGCAAAAAACGAATAAATAACGCTATATTTGCATCAAATTCATTCATTTTTTAGATGAGTTATGCACAAGACAACGCTGGAACAATGGACGCTACTGCAAAAAGTGGTGGAGCTGGGGAGCTTTGCGAAAGCGGCGGAAGAGACGCACCGCAGCCAGTCATCGGTCAGTTACAACCTGGCGCTGTTGCAGGAGCGGCTCGGCGTTGCTCTGCTGGTACAGGAAGGGCGGCGCGCGGTACTTACTCCAGCAGGCGAATTGCTGCTCAACCAGGTAAAACCGTTGCTCAAGGCTTTCGACTGGGTAGAAACCCGCGCGGTCACGCTACGCAATGGCATGCGCACGCGGCTGGATTTAGTCGTCGACAGCATTTTTCCCCGCGCGCGGCTGTTTGCCATTTTGCGCCAGTTTCAGCAGAGCTATCCGCAAACGCAGGTGCGGCTAACCGAAGTGCTGGAGACCGCCTCCAGCGAATTACCGGTACATGCGCAAGCCGATGTCATGATCCTGACCCGCCGCCAGGATATGACCGGGCGCGGCGAGTGGCTGATGAACATTGATTTTGTCGCCGTGGCACACCGCGATCACCCACTGTGCGCATCAATGCAGGTGAGCGAAGAGATGCTCGCCGCCTGGCCGCTGATTCGCATTGCCGAAAGCAATAACCGGCAAAGCCCGGTGGCGCAGGAGTCGTGGACGTTCTCCACCATCGATGCGGCGGTGGAAGCCGTGCTGTATCAAGTGGGTTACGGTTGGCTACCCGAGGAGCGCATTCAGCCATTGCTCGACAGCGGCGTGCTTAAAACCCTGCCACTCAGCCACGGTACGCGCCGCGCCACACCGCTGCACCTGATTGTGAAAAAGGACCTCGCGCCGCTTGATGAGCAAGTGGAAATGCTGTTGCAACTGTTTAAGGCGTAGCGCTCTGACCTTGAATATCTGCAAGCAGCTTTTTAACGTCGCGTCGTACGTCTCGCTCAATGCTTACGCCAGCCAAAGCGATAACCCCGGAGAATAAATCACCTTGCGCGTACCGGGCGCTCCCCCCGCCAGCCAGCAATACACATCACGCTAAATGCGATAAATCCTTGTTAAAAACAGGGCCTTTGATCCAGAACATACTATTCGTATGATGAATTACTAAAATCGTCATACTTTCTCGCCACCGACTTTTCGTCAGGAAACCGAACGTGTCTTTCTATCGTCAAGCTGGCGCTCTGCTTCTGCTCTGCGCATCCTTTGCCGTTTTCGCGGCACAAAACACACTAACTACCGCATGGCCGGTGAATGTTGGCCCGCTCAACCCGCATCTTTACACACCAAACCAGATGTTCGCGCAAAGCATGGTTTATGAACCACTGGTGAAATATCAGGCCGACGGCAGCGTGAAACCCTGGCTGGCGACAAGCTGGACGCATTCGGAGGACGGCAAAACCTGGGTCTTCACCCTGCGCGACGGGGTGACGTTCTCTAACGGCGAGCCGTTTAACGCCGCCGCCGCTGCGGAGAACTTCCGCGCCGTGCTGGATAATCGCCAGCGCCACGCCTGGCTTGAACTTGCCAACCAAATCACCGACGTCAAAGCCCTTAGTCCCAACCAGTTACAAATCACCCTGAAAAGCGCCTATTACCCTTTCCTGCAAGAGCTTGCTCTGCCCCGCCCGTTCCGCTTTATCGCCCCGTCACAGTTTAAAAACCACGAAACCCTGAACGGCATTAATGCGCCTATTGGCACCGGGCCGTGGGTTTTGCAGGAATCGAAGCTGAACCAGTACGACGTGCTGGTGCGTAATGAACACTACTGGGGTACGAAACCGGCGCTTAGCAAAATTATCGTCAAAGTCATCCCCGACCCAACCAGCCGCGCGGTGGCGTTTGAAACAGGCGATATTGATCTGCTTTACGGCAACGAAGGTTTGCTGCCGCTGGATACGTTTGCCCGTTTCAGCCAGAACCCGGCCTGGCGCACCCAGCTTTCTGCGCCAATGGAGACGGTAATGCTGGCACTGAACTCCACGCATGCGCCCACAAACGAGTTAGCCGTGCGCGAGGCGCTGAACTACGCGGTGGATAAAAAAACGCTGATTGATGGCGCACTGTATGGCACACAGCAAGTTGCCGACACGCTGTTCGCCCCTTCCGTGCCGTATGCCAATATCGGCCTGAAACCGCGCCAGTACGATCCCGCGCAGGCGCGTGCGCTGCTGGATAAAGCAGGCTGGCAACTTCCCGCAGGGAAAAGCGTCCGCGAAAAAGCCGGGCAACCGTTGCATATCGAACTGGCTTATATCGGCACCGATGCACTGAGTAAATCGATGGCCGAAATCATTCAGGCTAATTTGCAGCAGATCGGCGTAGATGTCGCATTAATTGGCGAAGAAGAGAGCAGTATTTATGCTCGACAGCGCGATGGCCGTTTCGGCATGATTTTCAACCGCACCTGGGGCGCACCGTACGATCCGCATGCGTTTATGAGTTCAATGCGCGTGCCGTCGCATGCCGATTACCAGGCGCAGTTAGGCCTGCCGGACAAAGCGATTATCGACAAAGAAATTGGCGAAGTGCTGACCACCAGCGATGACAGCGCGCGCCAGGCGCTGTACCGGGATATTCTCACCCGTTTGCACAACGACGCGGTTTATCTGCCAATCAGTTATATCTCGATGATGGTGGTGGCAAAACCGCAGCTCGGCACCATTCCGTTTGCCCCTATCGCCTCGGAGATCCCGTTTGATCAGATAACCCCGGACGCCGCGCAATGAGCCGCTTTTTACTGTACCGTCTGCTGTTACTGATCCCGATGATCGTCGCCGCGTCGGTGGTCATTTTCCTGTTGCTGCGTTTGGGCACAGGGGATCCGGCGATGGATTATCTGCGCCTGTCGAACCTGCCGCCAACGGCGGAAATGATTGCCGCGACCCGCATTCAACTGGGGCTGGATCAACCGCTCGCCAGCCAATACCTCCACTGGCTGTGGCGCGCGCTGCATCTCGATTTCGGCATCTCTTATGCCACGCAGCGCCCGGTGCTTGATGATGTGCTGCATTTTCTGCCCGCAACATTGCAACTCGCTGGCGCGGCGCTGGCGCTGATTCTGCTCACCTCTGTACCGCTTGGTATTTGGGCGGCGCGCCACCGCGATGGCTTGCCTGATTTTGTGGTGCGCGCGGTAGCGTTTCTTGGCGTGTCGATGCCGAACTTCTGGCTGGCCTTCCTGCTGGTAATGTTTTTTTCCGTGCATTTGCAGTGGCTGCCCGCCATGGGCTATGGCGGCTGGCAGCATCTGATCCTGCCAGCGATTTCAATTGCTTTTATGTCGCTGGCGATCAACGCCCGCCTGCTACGCGCCAGCATGCTGGAAGCCGCCGGGCAACGCCACGTGACGTGGGCGCGGCTGCGCGGGTTAAGCGACAAACAGACCGAGCGGCGGCATATTCTGCGTAACGCCTCACTGCCGGTGATCACCGCGCTGGGCATGCATATTGGCGAGCTGATTGGCGGCACGATGATCATCGAAAGCATCTTCGCCTGGCCCGGTATTGGCCGCTATGCCGTGTCGGCAATCTTCAATCGCGACTATCCGGTGATCCAGTGCTTTACGCTGGTAATGGTAATGGTTTTTGTGCTGTGCAATCTGCTGGTCGATCTGCTGAGCGCAGCGCTCGATCCCCGCATTCGCCACCATGAAGGAGCGCACTGATGCACTTTGTGAAAACGGCCCGCTGGCCGGTGCGTTTCGCGCTGCTGATCCTGCTGTTGCTGCTGTTAATTGCCCTGACTTGCCAGTGGTGGACGCCTTACGATCCGCAAGCCATCGATTTACCCGCACGTCTGTTACCGCCGGGCAGCCAACACTGGCTCGGCACCGATCATCTGGGGCGCGATATTTTCTCACGCTTAATGGCGGCTACGCGCGTATCGCTGGGCTCGGTGATGATGTGTCTGCTGCTGGTGCTGGCGCTCGGTTTAAGCGCCGGTGGCTGTGCCGGGTTGCTCGGCGGGCGCGTCGATCAGGCCATCATGCGCGTGGCGGATATCTTTATGACTTTTCCCACCTCGATCCTGTCGTTTTTTATGGTCGGTGTACTCGGCACCGGCCTGACCAACGTGATCATCGCCATCGCGCTTTCGCACTGGGCCTGGTACGCGCGCATGGTGCGCAGTCTGGTGATTTCGCTGCGCAGCCGCGAGTATGTGCTGGCGGCGCGTCTAAGTGGCGCAAGTTATCTGCATGTGTTTCGCGATCATCTGGCGGGTGCGGTGGTGCCATCACTGCTGGTGCTGGCGACGCTGGATATCGGCCATATGATGCTGCACGTCGCCGGGATGTCATTCCTCGGGCTTGGCGTCACCGCGCCAACACCGGAGTGGGGCGTGATGATCAATGACGCCCGGCAATATATCTGGACGCAGCCGCTGCAAATGGTGTGGCCGGGGCTGGCGCTGTTTATCAGCGTGATGGCGTTTAACCTGGTGGGCGATGCGCTGCGCGACCATCTCGATCCTCACCTGGAAACGGAGCACGCCCACTGATGCCTGCACAACTGAGCCTGGAAAATATCACCCTGCACGCGGAACGACCGCTGGTGCAGGAGGTGTCGTTAACCCTGCAACGCGGGCGCGTGCTGGCGCTGGTGGGCGGTAGCGGCAGCGGCAAATCATTGACCTGTGCGGCGGCGCTCGGCGTGCTGCCTGCGGGCGTGCGGCAAACGGCAGGTCGACTGCTGGCGGATAATCAGCCCGTCACACCACAAGCGCTGCGCGGTACGACGGTTGCCACCATTATGCAAAACCCGCGCAGCGCCTTTAACCCGCTGCGCACCATGGCCGGTCATGCGCGGGAAACGTGCCAGGCACTCGGTAAATCAGGCGATAACGCGACATTGCTCGCGGCCTTGCAGGATGTCGGGCTGGAGGACGCCGAACGCGTGCTCACACTTTACCCGTTCGAGATGAGTGGCGGCATGTTGCAACGCATGATGATCGCCATGGCGCTGCTGAGCGATGCGCCGTTTATCGTGGCCGATGAACCCACCACCGATCTCGACGTGGTGGCACAGGCGCGCATTCTGGATTTGCTGGCGCAGATTATGCGCGAGCGTCAGCCCGGCATGTTGCTGGTGACTCACGATATGGGCGTGGTAGCGCGCCTGGCGGATGATGTCGCGGTAATGGATAACGGGCGCATTATCGAACAGGGCGCAGTGGAAACCCTGTTCAGTGCGCCACAACATGCTATTACACGCGAATTAGTCGCGGCCCATTTGGCACTGTATGGACTGGAGCTGGCGCAATGAACCTTCTTGATGTGAGCGGTGTATCTCACACCTACCACCGTCGACCTGTGCTGGACAATATCTCTTTCCAGTTAAAAAGCGGGGAAACCGTGGCGCTGCTCGGGCGCAGCGGCTGCGGGAAAAGTACGCTAGCGCGGCTGCTGGTTGGGCTGGAATCGCCAGATGAAGGCGAAGTGCGCTGGCAGGGCACACCGTTGAAACAGCTTAACGCCCGCGCCCGCCAGGCGTTTCGCCGTGATATTCAGATGGTGTTTCAGGATCCGGTCAGCGCGGTGAACCCGCGTAAAACCGTGCGCGAGATTCTGTGCGAACCGCTGCGCCATCTGTTGAAATTGCCCAAAGCAGAGCAGCAGACACGCATCCGGCAATTGCTGGAAGATGTCGAGCTGGATACTTCGCTGCTCGATAAACGCCCCCCGCAGCTGAGCGGCGGGCAGTTGCAGCGTGTTTGCCTGGCGCGGGCGTTGGCGGTGGAACCGACACTATTGATTCTGGATGAAGCGGTTTCCAGCCTGGATCTGGTGCTGCAAGCCGGCGTTATCCGGCTCTTACAGCGGCTACAACAGCGCTCCGGCGTCGCTTGCCTGTTCATCACCCATGACTTGCGGCTGGTGGAACGTTTTTGCCAGCGCGTACTGGTGATGGAGACCGGCGCACTGGTGGAAACGCTCGATGTGACGTCACCGTTGCGCTTTCTCTCTCCGGCTGGGCAAGCGCTGCAACAAGCGGTACTGCCCGCTTTCCCTCTCTCATTACAAAGGACGCAACCATGCAACGCGTGACGATAACTCTGGATGATGACCTGCTCGATACGCTGGACAACCTTAGCGCGCGGCGCGGTTACCACAACCGTTCGGAAGCGCTGCGGGATATTTTGCGAAGCGCGCTGGCTCAGGAGTCCGTGCAGGATAATGAACAGCAGGGTTACGCGGTGCTGTCGTATGTGTATGAACATGAGAAGCGCGATCTGGCAAGCCGCATTGTCGCCACGCAACACCATCACCACGACTTATCTGTCGCCACGCTGCATGTGCATATCAGCCACGACGATTGCCTCGAAATCGCCGTGCTAAAAGGCAAAATGGGCGATGTACAACACTTCGCCGATGACGTTATCGCCCAGCGCGGCGTGCGTCACGGCCATTTGCAGTGTCTCGCCGCCGAAAAATAACGCTATATTGCGTAGCGGGTGGTAAAAAACTGCTCGGTCTGGCGTAGCGCCCACTCAATGCGCGCGGGCTCCAGCGAGAACGGCAGATATTCCGCCGCCGCTCGCGGAAAGTGAATACTACGCGCCACCGCCTGGATCACCGCCAGGCGGATCTCTTTTAGCGGTGCCAGCGTCAACGGCGCATCGTACTGGCGTAACAGCGCCAGCAGCGTGACATCCGGCGTATCGCTGTCGTTTTCGAGGAAAGATTGCACCAGCAGGCTGAATCCTACGCGCTCGCCGTGCAGCCAGTCGCGCAGTGCCGGTTCATAAGTCAGGCGGTTATGAATGGCGTGTGCCACGCCAGGCGTTGGGATCTCGCCGCGAATACTGTTCGCCATCCCGGCGATGGCGATATTGGCGTCAATGACATTGACCAGCGCAGGCGTCACACTTTGCGCTTTGTTATCCCGCAACGCCTGCGCGCCGTGTTTTTCGTAAATATCCACCGCCAGCCGGGCGGTTTGTACTTTTAACTGCAATGCCAGGTTATCCGGCGAGTGCTGTAAATAGGGGCGAAATTCGTACCATTTCGCCAGCGCGTCGATAATGCCCGCTTTTAAATAACGCACATCGCTCTGCGCGATAATTTCGCTGTCTACCAGCACCAGCCGCGGCAGCGTTTTTAATAATTGGCTGCGGATTTGCCCGCCTTCTTCGGTGTAAAACACCGCCAGCGGCGACCAGGCGGCACACGTTGACGCCACCGTTGGCAGGGTGACAGACTCACCGCCATCAATGGCATCCGCCACCGCTTTGGCGGTATCCAGCACCCGCCCTCCCCCCACGCCAACAATCCACTGCACGCCGAGCTTACGCGCCTGTTTTGCATAGTGCGCCACCCGCTCGTCGGTGCAGTATCCGGTCATGATTTCGGTTTGCCACTTCACGCCGTGCGCGCGCAGGCTGTTTTCCAGCGCCGGATTGACCCGCGCCCACGCCTGCGCACTGGTGATAATCAAAATATGCCGAGTCACAGGCGCAAGATATTTCCCCGCTTCGTGGCGGATACCCGCGTGATGAAACCAGGTTTGCGGTGTGTTGATTGCGAGCATTGGCTGTCCATGTTGCCAGGAGAAGAGCCGTTATCTTCCTGGCGCGGTTCATAGCAGGGAAGCAATAAAATCAGCAATGTAATGCAGAGAACCGTATAAGCCAGAATGCGCGCGATGCGAGCAACAATTGGCAACGCGCTTCCCGCTTCAACTGCTAGCCTTAATACATTTGTTAAATCCACTCAATTAAAGGGCAGACAATGAAAATCTCTCTCGACGGTAAAGTCGCGCTGGTCAGCGCTTCGACGGGCGGTATTGGTTTTGCGATTGCCAAAGGACTGGCGGAAAGCGGCGCGGAAGTGATCCTTAACGGGCGCAGCGAAGGTTCGGTGAATAAGGCAAAAGCAGCGCTGGAAAAACAGGTACCGAGTGCGAAGTTGCGCACCGTGATTGCCGATCTCGGCACGGCGCAGGGCGTGGAAACGTTGCTGAAAGCGAGCGGTGAGGTCGATATTCTGGTGAATAATGCCGGGATTTACGGCCCGCAGGATTTTTACGCCACCGACGATGCGACCTGGGAAAATTACTGGCAAACCAACGTGATGTCGGGTGTGCGCCTCTCGCGTGCACTGCTGCCCGCGATGGTGGAAAAGGGCTGGGGACGTGTGGTGTTTATCTCTTCAGAATCGGCGCTGAATATCCCGGCGGATATGATCCACTACGGCGTGACGAAAACCGCACAGCTTTCGCTGGCGCGCGGGCTGGCGAAAGCTGTCGCCGGAAGTGGCGTCACTGTCAATAGCGTACTGCCAGGGCCCACCATGTCGGACGGCTTTGCCGGAATGATGAAAGAAGAGATGGAAAAGACCGGTAAATCGCTGGAAACGCTGGCAAAAGAGTTTGTGATGGCGCATCGCCCCAGCTCGGTTATCCAGCGCGCCGCCACGGTAGAAGAGGTAGCGAATATGGTGGTCTATGTCTGTTCAAAACAGGCTTCAGCAACGTCCGGCGCGGCGCTGCGCGTGGACGGCGGCGTGGTGGATGATATTGTTTGATGATTTTCCGGCTGGCCTCAGGGCCAGTTCGGATAGAAATGCGTCATCAGGATCATAAACAGCGGCGTGGTCACGGTCGACAGCAGCGTGGAAAGCAGCATGCTGGTCGCCGTCGCGCCCTGCAACACCTGGAATTTTTGCGCCATCAGATAAACGTTAATCCCCACCGCCATCGATCCCAACAGCACCACCACCTGGCTCTCCTCACGCGGCAGATGCAGCAACCAGGCAATCAACCAAATCAAAGCAGGCATCAAAATCAGTTTTAGCAGGCAGATGGTCAAACTTTCAGGCAACCCTCTGCGGATCTGGTAGCGCGACAAGCTCATGCCGAGGGTGATAAGCGTTAATGGCGCGGCGACCTGCGCCACCATGCTTACCGGGCTATCGAGGAACGTCGGCAGCGGGCGATGAATCAACAAGCTCCAGGCGAACCCGCTGAAGATACCGATGATAATTGGGTTGCGCAGCACGCTCACCAGCGTTTTGCCAATTCCCCGCACCGAGAAACTGCCGTTTTGCGCCCATTCCACCGACACGGTCACGAGTGTCCATAAAATCAGGCTGTTAAACACCAGCACCAACGCCACCGACGAGAGGCTCGATGCGCCAAGCAAAATGATGGCAACCGGAATGCCCAGCATCACGTTATTGGAGAAAATGCCCGCCAGACCGAACACCGAGGCAGAAACCGCGTCCATACGAAACACGCTTTTCGCCGCGATGCGCCCAATCACATAGATGATAAAACAGGTGCCGAAGTAGGCAATCAGCAGCCGCATATCCACTGGCGGGCTTTCAAAGAACTTGCTCATCACTTTGAATAACATGCATGGAATAGCCACATTAAAGCAGAAGCGGTTAAGGCCTTCATTAATCGATTCAGGCCAACCGGCGAAGCGCCCGAGGCAATATCCCAGCGCAATCAATAAAAAGAGCGGTGCAGAGAGCAGCAGTTGTTGCGCGAGCTGCCCGAAGAATTCAGCCGTATCCATTCTTTACCCTGTAAATGTAGCGAAGCGGTTATTTTCTTTTGTTTTCCGCAGTATAGGGTAAGGAGCTACCGACGTCAGCGTGCCTGACGCCAGCTTTGATGTTTTAGCTGAAAAAGCATGTCGTTTCATCTCACGCTCGCAGCGCTGGCGCTAAAACCTGGTCTTCCTATCTCTTCTGCTGCACCCATGCGCCTGAAGGAGTTGTAGCCTGGTCAACCAGCTGCGATTGGTAGTCGATAATATCGTGTATCAGTGGGGCTCGATGGCGTTGTAAATATCAATGTAAAAACCCCGTTGATTTTGCCCCTGGCGCTGAATTGCCTCAGACATCATTATCAACGGAGTTTTCAAAAGGAGGTTTATTATTTGCTTATCCAGCCCGAATGATCGCACACATAAATTTCATTCAGCGATAAATCATGCGGGATTTGTTCAAGGGAATCTGCAATCTCATCGTATGGCGGCGGCAGCGTAAACGAGAGACCATAATCCTCGTCAACAATCAGCGCGCCGTTCAGAATACGCAGGTCTTTGCTACGCTGAGAAAGTTCTTTCATGGTAATTCCAGCATATAATTTGTTTTTATACTTCCCGACATATTTTTCATTGCAGCCGACTGAAACAATAATATCATCCGTGGTGGTTGCTATTATTAACGTGCCATTTTGCACAGAATAGGCATAGCGTATTTCACTGGACGGAGCAGGCAGAGAATACTCTTTTATTTCCACATTATAATTATTAAAAATATCATCAAGGTAAAGATCAATAGACTCTCCAAGATGAACATTTCCTAACGATATAAAGCTCACAATATCCGCGTTAAAGTCAACCATAACCATCCTTCTGTAACCATAAACCATCTCTGATGCACGATATATAAAATTAAATAGATCCAGGATGAATCAGTACTACATGCAAATAATTTCTTTTATCAATTCCCTGGAGAAGAGGAGCTTTCTATGGAGTGTAGTGCATACGTTAGCTTTTCTTTTATAAATATTTTTTCATCGAATAGCGGCTGTTCTGTCCATAAAATAACATCCGACAAATCGTATAGACTCTATTTTCATTATAAAAACTATGGTTATTGGTAGGTCAACCCGTCTCGTTTCGAACGCATTTTGTCAGTGCCATGAGTTTCATGCATGGTAAGGAGTTTCTGATAGAGGTAAGTATCGCTTATGCTATCAATCACATCGAATGCAAAACAGTTTGCGGCGTAATTGCGATCAGCAACATTGTCCGTAGCCAGAAAGTCTCGATTAGTTTTTTTTATGCTGAATGTAATTTGTTACATTAAAAGAGAAGGAATGTGCCTTACATAACAACTTTATAATTCGAACGCTAATCATTTTTATACTTCGGTATCATGCATGCCATCGGCGTTAAGCGCTGTGATAGAATGACCTGGCAATATGTTCACTTAGGATGAGTACACTAATAATGAAAAAAGACCAGACAGAAGAATTGACTGCCGAAAAGCAGTTAAGAGCATTCTACAACAACGATTTTATCCGCGTTTACCAGGCTTATGCCGACACCATCGCAGACAGCGCGCTTGAGCATGGTACCTTCGTCTCTCCGCCTTTCAGTATGACCCGCATGACATGGATTAAACCCTCTTTTTTGTGGATGATGTACCGCTCCGGCTGGGGGAAGAAAGATCCAAATCAGCACCGAATCCTGGCTATCGATTTGAGCCATGAAGGGTTTAGGCAAATTCTCAACCAGGGAATATTGAGCCATCACCGGAACTCCGGGACAGAAGAAACCGAATGGAAAAATAAAATAAAAGCGTCGGATGTGGTTATCCAGTGGGACCCGGAGCGTGATATTCGTTTGAACAAACAGAATTACCGCACGATTCAGATAGGGTTGCGTAATCAGGCAGTCGCCGATTACTGCCAGAAATGGATTGTGAACATTACCGATGTTACGGAACTTGCCGCAAAAATTCATGATTTGGTGGAAAATGACCGCATCAGCGAAGCACTTGAATTGTTACCGGAGGAGCGGGTTTATGATATTTAATTGGGATTTCGATATGCATATGAGATTCAAATCCCATCACGATGGGACATCCATAAGATAAGGCGAACAAGAGAACAGAAAATTTATTACAAAGGCGCCATTTCCATTTTTTAACCAAGGGGGGAAATTTATGCTCATATAAGCACTTAACATTATTATAAAACTTAAAACTTTATAATAAAAGATGGGTTTATTAGACAATAAACAATGGTATTGACATAACCCAACCAAATTACAATTTCACGATTAAACTTCATAAGTTATTAACCCTTCCCCACAAAAAAATAAAGATGTGAGCAATGAATTATTCCTCCCACCCTGCATGTAGAAGATTTATTATTCTAAAGATGCTTCTATTTCTTGCAGTAAAAATCCTGCGAAACTATAAGCAACAATGTTTTTACTTCCATCACTTTTAAATGATAATTCTGTTTCTACTACGGCAGACTCTCCATTTTAATTTTAATGGAGGTATCGATAGAAAATGACGGACCATAACCTGAAGATAATACCTTCACCATATTATGATCTATATCACCTGCTTTCATTGCTTCTAAGGTTACATACTTAACGTCGGGTGCAGAGTTAGCTGATAGCCCCTGTTTTGATATTCCATAAAATGACAGGCCATTGAACGTTAACGTTCCATATTTTCTGAGAAACGTTTTATAAGATTCAGGAAAAGGGACTCCTAAAGAAACTTCATAAGAGCTGATCAAATCTTCCGTTGCAGGTCCGCTACCATAGTGGACTTCACCGCTATCCGTAATTGCCTGTGCGATTTTCAAGAACAAGTCATCATTCATACATTAATTCCACGGTAAACCTAGGGCACTTATTTGATAATATTTATTTTACCCGCAAGAGCGAGACAGTGGCCCCGTAACACCTTTTCATCCATGTAACAGCACAACTCTGCAGTATGCCACTACACTGCTCTCTTCATTGTAATCGGGTAACCCACTGTTCTGTTAGTTAGGTCGCTTTTAATAAATTATCAAAACGACCATTTGTAATACTAAAAGCAGTCGAGATATTGTTATTTAATAATCACCAACCAGCCCAAGCATCATATTTAAAACTCTCATCAATAGGCTTGAATTCAACTCCTTTTAAATTGAACATCTCAAACCGTTCTTTAAAATATTTTGAGCATACTGGCTTTGATAACTCCTGACAGAAAAAGAGATTATTTTTTAATTCTTTTCTCACTATAAATAAATCAATCGTGTCATAATATGTTTTATCCAGCCCTCGAGCTTCTGGTGTGTTCAGTAAACCTGATTCAATGTCCTGAGAAATCGTATAGTTAGATTTTTCTTTATCAAGAATTTCAATATAATCTAGTAAAAAAAACAAATAATATTCTTTCTTAGGTTTTTTCTTTTTAAGGAGTGAGACCTCAACGGGAATATGAATGCTACGTACCTGAGATTCTTCACAGAGTTTCAAAAAATCAAATGAAACCAGGTTATCATTAACCAGAAAATCACCATCAAGTTGTGTGGTACTCGCTCTTAGACGATATGCCGGAGAAAATTCAGTTTCACTTGGCGGAGCAGTAAAAATATCATAATCCGGCAATTCAGGGATCCACTCCTTATCCATAAAATACGGAGAACCCGCATCATCTGGCAAATACTCCATAACGTACAATTGTTCAGTTGTATTATTCATAGAAATATCTCAACATTCGGATGAGTTTTATATAACAATGAATCCACCTCTTAATTCAACATTAAGCCGTGATAATTGTAGTACGTGCATTAGACGATTTACCAAGCACCACAAATGATTAAATATTAAACGTTGCATAAGCATGCCCCGAGTTCACAGTAATAAATTGGGAAATATATATTCCCAATCCATCTGAAAAATAAAAATATTTATAATACTTTAACTAATTTTTTGAAAAACCCTGCTTCCACGAAACTAGAACGCCGGCATCACCAAGAATTTTACTTGCTGGTTCAATAAGCTGCTCATCTATGGCCCAGCACCATAATTCATCATTAAGCTTAATTAATTCGCCAAAGTTATTTTCAATTATCCATTTATACAGTGTCAGACTATCAATCTGGATATTTAAATGTTGTCTGTTAATTAAATTAAATGGATATATCATCCGTAATTTTGAATGTCTGTAAGTTTCGACTCCATTGAAACGCCCTGGAGTATCCCTTTTAAACAACGACGGGTTTTCATAAGGGTATATCGAAACCAAGTTATCACCCGTAGAGTAATAAAATGCCTTACTAGCTTTATCGCATTTATATACAATTCCATATTCGAACGAAACTGATGATGTTATTTTCCTTATTATTGAATTAACAATCTCATCAGTAACCATAGGCAACTGAATATCAATGTGATGAAAACTACCGAAGTCATTCGTTGAAAGACCAAATGATGCAAACCATGGGGTATACCCTGTTTTTTCATCATATATTCTAAAAGAGTTAACTTCACCGCTAGAAATAGCATTCTCTAGTTCAGAGAGAGTGACGTCTACAAGGTCATGATCTTCCTTATGATCTCCATTTTTAAGATATTTATTATATCCGCATCCTACAATGGAGAAATCTAAAGATTCAAATATAGATACGCCTAGTGAAAGTGCACTCGATGCATTTGTCTGCTCTGTGCCATATAATGAAATACCTGTATACATATATCACCTATATACCTGAAATAAGATTATCCAGAATCGATTTTATCTCAGATGCATTATAAGGATGTTCAAGAACAATGATCTCACCCTGCTTCGTTACAGGAAGATTACTCATCGCTGTTTCATTACGCGAAGTTAAGGTGGGTAATTTTCGTCCCATATCTGTTTTCGATGCTAACTCTATCGAGTGGACTCTGCCATTGATATCAATCGCCATTACATCAGGCCGCCTTGCAGAGATTCCTTTACCATTAGCAAAGCTATAAGAGCGGTTTAAGTATACTTCTTTGAACTTTCCAGACATTGCAAGCTTATTTGCAATAACTTCAGAAAACTGATTATGCCCCGGAGTTTTGTCTACCTGGTCAGTACCGTAAATGTTCGTTCCATTAACCTAACGAACAAAGCAGACAGTCAGCCTACAATGATCCCATTATCCCAACAGATCCAACACAAACGTGTTCCGCAATTAGAGATTCATTATATAAAGCCATCCCCCCTACCATGTTAATGGTTAATACTTTCGCTATTTAAAATTATAATATACTCAGAAAGTATATTATTTTATTTATCATGCCAACCTTTTGATTGGCATACAAAAATAAGCATATTAATATGTTTTTTAAAATCCTTAACTTTATTATTAATAAGTATATTATAAGAATAAACAACTCCAATTTATATTCAAAAAAACTTACTGTAAGTTATAACCCCTCATAACGTCGACAGCTTTTTCTCCTATCTCCTCCCATTTACTTTCAGATAATAACTTCAATTTTTGGACTGCATCTGATGTTCCGATTTTAGCCAGCGCATAAATACAATCTGAAGCAAGAGTAAATATGCCATCCTCCCTGTCATCGCTCAAATAATCAAACTCCGTTATAGCGCAATTATAAATCGCCTCTACAACTGTAAAATCATTAACTTTCAAAGCTAACAAAGCTCTTAAAACATCCGCATGTTTCTCATGCCATTCCTCTTGTAATAAAGAAGCCAGAGTATCTTTATTTTTCACTGAAAAACCGAAGTGAAAACCTAAATATAAATTCAACTCCAATGAAACAGCATCCTTATTTTTCAAGGAATAGTTTAAACCCCTAAATATTTCTTCATCTAAACTTTCCCCTTCCTTTAAAAATTTAGTTAAGAATTCCTCATCACGAATTTTACCGGGCCGGAGAGGTTTGTTATTGATTACTGATAAGATTAAATCTCTTTTATTAAATGTCATTTCGGTAACACCTCAAATGAGTTAATTCCGTCATTAAAAATATTCAAAGCATTTCCACCTTCCCTACCTAGCGCAATGTTAATCTGCTCTCCCTCTCCTTTAAACCTTGCATATTGGCTGCCCCAACCTTTAGTCTTGGCTGGGCTAAGCATTTCCGGATATGTATTTGCTGTTAATGAAGAATTATCCCGTATGCCTATTTTTTCCAAAGCATTAGTCGTGCCTGGCTTCATTGAAAACTTCACTAATATGCCATCATAATTTTGAGCAAATTCACGGGTTGGCGAAATTGTCGTCTCTGTAGTGCCCGGCATGCGCCCTGTAGTTTTTAGAACATTATAATCTCGTTCAGACATAGACCTGTAGAAAACATCTCGCTCTGGAGGCTGATAGCAACCTATCCTTGCCAACCCCAGCGGATCCACCCATCCCAGCGGATCCACCACATACGTAGAGGTATTCAGCCCACCCAGTAACCCTATCGGGTCCATCTGGGTGTAGCGCCCGCCGGAGGGATCGTAGTAGCGGAAGGTGTTGTAGTGTAGTCCGGTTTCGCGGTCGAGGTACTGGCCCTGGAAGCGCAGGTTCTGCGGCACGTCCCAGTCTGCGTTGCTGTTTTCCCGCTCGCTGCGTCCCCACGTGGTGGAAACGCCCTGCCAGACGATATCGCCGCTGCTGTCGGTCACTTTTTCCGGCAGACCGTTCAGCTCCGTGTGATACCAGTAAACCTCCGCGTGTTCGCCCCGGCTGTCGACGCGGGCCAGCGGCTCGTAGCTGTTTTCCGTGTAGATATACTGCACGGCGGCGTCCGGGTTGCTATCGCTGCACTCGCCAACCATCTGCAAACCCGACCATGCGTACTGCGTGCGTTCCGCGTTGCGGGTATGGCGTCGCCACACCTGTTTTTCCGTGCGGCGACCAAGCGCGTCATAGCGGTATTCGGCCCGGGTGAACTCCGCGTCGCCTTCAATAATTACCTGGCTGATGCGGTGTTCATCGTCATGGCTGATGAAATATCAGTACAATTTTAATAAGTTTTTATCTTTTATTACTAGCACTAACGGAAAGCACAAACTACGGGAATAATGTTGCCAAGCAACGCTGAACTCTGATGGGATCATAGATACCAAGTGAGATATTTATTAGTACAACCGCCGGAAAGATATAATTATCTCTCCGGCTTAACAACTAGCTATTTCTGGATTTAAAAAACTCCCAGTACTCATTATCCTCTTCTTTAAAAGCACGATACTTTCCTTTTTCATACGCCTTTAAGAAACAACTATATGCTTCATCAAGCTCGCCTAGTTTGAAATGGACAGCTCCAAGATTAATTAATTCCGAGGTTGCTTTTTCAGGGATTTCGAATTTGAACACTTCTTCAGCCCATGTTTTTGCTTGTTTAAAATCTTTTTTAACAAAAAAGATTTTATATAAACTCATGGCAATTAATCGTGCCTCAGTGCTCTGATACCGCCCCTCCGGCGACTCGTCTAATTCATTTAAAATAGTAGTTAATTTTTTTACAGCCCCGTCAATATCACCATCTTTATAAGAATTATTTGCATCATTAATCTTAGCAATGATCAAGGGATTCATCCCAAGCATAAATGTCACTCCTTAAGTTTACTATGGCGATATGATCGGAGGTAGGTACACTTGTCCAAGCATAGCACCTTGCGATCGGTTTATAGAATAATGATCTAAATAGTAGTTGTTCGAATCTAACATCCATGATCGAACCAGTTTGGATTTTGGTCCTAAGTATCTTCCCGTCTCATTCCATCACGTTACAGCATCAACTATATAGGACATATCTGCTTCACGTAATGAATATCATTTGGATATCCGATGCTTTGAAGTAGGTTATTCCAAAATTATATTGCTTTTGTCTTCATTAGAAGTTGTCAATCTGACACAGCAGCAGAAAAATACATTAGTTTCATTATTAAAATATATTTTTTCTCACATCAAATATGCTGCACCAAAAATATAAGACCGGCTAATAAAGACCGGCCTCAACAAAACATTATTTAATCATTAAAGATCAATGTATTCTTTTCAAGGTTATGATCTTTTATATATTTACTTTCCCATTCAAAATAATCATCTGGTGCTGTATAGCTAAATCCTTTTTCAAAATATCGATCGCCATGGGACATGACCATAGCCCAATAGTATTCGTCCTCATGCCCTAGTAAACAAGCCTCAAAATAATTTTTTGGTGGAATGGATAACAGAGGTGCATTACTAATTATAGTTTGAGCTTCCTCTTCTGTCTTTTTCCCATAGAATACCATCACTCCTTTAATTAGGTTTACCCAAGTAAAGAAATTAACCATGACGGATTCGCTTGGATTTTCCTCGTTTACGAATACTAAACCATCTTTCAATTGATTATTTTTAATCATATTACTTACACCCTTTCTTAAACTTGTTAAAAATTGCTGCTGCATTCTTGCTATATATAGCTAACTGAGTGCCACCTGCTTTAGGTGAAGCTCCTCGTCTAAAATCTCTCAGATTTAATAACATAGGGCCACTTACTGCATCATATGAATGAACTAAAGTCCCGGCACGGGCTTTTGCAACAAAATCAGCCCACTCAGAATTAGCCGAAGTAAATGTTTTAATATTAAGTTTGGCTAATTCTGAATTTGGTACATCAAATTGAGTTATCGACATATTCCTGTCTGTTCTCATCTGTGCCCATCTTTCGGCTTGGGCTCGGTCTGTCGTTACGTAGAATCCGCCTTTTCCAGAGGGATCAAAGTCCTTCAGACCATTACCAAATGAAGGATCTATCATCCCCTTGATATCCCCGGCATGATAGAAAGTTGTAACATCCTCTCCTGCCAACCCCAGCGGATCCACCCATCCCAGCGGATCCACCACATACGTATAAGTATTCAGCCCACCCAGTAACCCTATCGGGTCCATCTGGGTGTAGCGTCCGCCGCAGGGGTCGTAGTAGCGGAAGGTGTTGTAGTGCAGTCCGGTTTCGCGGTCGAGGTACTGACCCTGGAAGCGCAGGTTCTGCGGCACGTCCCAGCCCGCGTTGCTGTTTTCCCGCTCGCTGCGTCCCCAGGTGGTGGAAACGCCCTGCCAGACG
>NZ_SJOP01000025.1 GCF_004331415.1 Kosakonia quasisacchari | reverse complement strand
TGTCAACTCGCCAGCAGGCAAAATGTATGGCAATCCACGCGCAGACCTTCCCGAGCGGCCACTCAACCTCAGTGTCTCCCGGCCAGCATCAACATCCCGTCCAACGCCGATGGACGTTGATTCACAACCAGGCCCGTCGACAGCGCGCGACACAGCAGAAACGGAGCACCCTCTTGATCTGAGTATGCCCCGCCGCTTGCCGGATAGCCGATCGCCGGAAAACAGCCTTCCACCAACGCCCGGTACGCCGCAATTCACACCGGCGAGCAGCCGTGCGCCAACACCTGTTACCCCCTTCTCACCTGCAATATCAGAAGGCTATTCCGCAACGGCTCTCCCGCGAACACCTGGCGCATCCCTGTTTGGCTCAGAGGGCAGAAGTTCTCCCCTTTCCCGGCCGTCAACACCTGGTGCGGAAAGTGAGTCATCAATTGCCGAAATGCGCTCAGGAAATAGTTCAAGGAGTAGCACTCCATCTTCCGTCGCGACATCCGGAGCCGGGCACACGCCTTACGCCGACGATGCGATCAATTTCAACCCCTGGGCAGATAACATTCAGCTGCCATCAGGAAGCTATCTGAACGATCGTGGCTACATTGAGAGAAGGGATTTTAATAAATTGTACCGCGTTGAGCAGGCAGATCGGGTCGACCGGCGTGGCGATCCACAGAACGTGGGCTTCAGGGACGGAAATTACTTTGCCGGTGTAGAAAAGATGATGTCCGGCCCGGTGGTATTCGTTGCGCGAACACGGGAGGGAGCAGAACGTTTTGGCCGGGGCGAGCTGATCAATGGTTTTCATTTGTATGAAATTGACGCGCAAGGCATACCCGGCGTCTCACTTCGGGAAAATATTGAACACAATGAACAATATATGGAACTGGCAAACACCATGCAGCCCGGATATGTCGCTGGTCTGCGCAGCGTCAATCAGCTGGAAAGATTTGGCGATTACGCCTGGTCGTTCGATGAAGTTCATCTGGCCAATGACCAGGTTACGCCGAATAAAATAACCAAAATCTATTAACGCCTGCAAAATATACTGAGCCATTACCGCTGTCGTAATGGCTCAGCGATTAACCGGTTTGTCCCCTTCGCTTTCATCTGCTCCCGTGGCGGTCAAAGCGCGCTCCTCTATGGCAGAAAGAAAACGTTCGGTTAATGTCTGCCAACCGATCGTATATTTCCCGTGCGCGCTTTTCAGGCACAATTCGTCTTTGGCCTGCAGAGGATCACTCACCAGCGTCCAGAGCAGATCGCCTTGCGCTTTTAAACATTGTTCGGCCTGGTCATATTGCCGCGGATTAACGATTAACATTGCCGCGCGATTAGCTTCAGGGTGTTTTTGCAACTGTTTGAGAAGTGCTTGTATGCGTGCTTTCGCCGGCTCTCTGGCAAACGCAAGGCGCAGCGCCTGAGTAAGCAACTGTTTTGCACACTCGACAGTCTGCTTACGCATCTCTTCCCGCTCTTTTTGCCAGTCATCCAGCAATACGTGTGCCTGTTTCCATAGTGTCTTCGACACCTCTTCATACGCCTGATGGCGAATCCGCTCTGCCGCTAATTGCGCATGTTTTATCGTCTCCCTGGCGCGCAGATTGGCTATGTCGCACGCCTGTTGCGCGACAAAAAAGTTCGCTACCTCTTCTCTACGCAGCACCGGTTGTTGCACAAGAGAAGTCCCGGCGAGCAGATTAATTTTATGCACCGTTAACATGGCCGTTTTCCCTTGGGAGATGGTTCTGCATATAGGCGATGACCGCCATCCATAGCGTGGCAACCTTATGCGCGGCAAGATTGATTACTGGCTGGCGCTCGACTTCTTCCACTTTTTCTTTCGGCAGAGAAAAACGCATTCGCGACCAGACCGGCTCACCCACCCAGCCACGAAGCAAGATGATTCCGGTAATTTCCGGATCGGAAGAGAGAGGCGGTGTCCACAGCCCAGGTTTTAACCCCATAGCCAACCGACGACACCATTGCAAAGCACCTGAAGGCATAAAACGATAAGCCGATTGTGGGTGATCCACACAGACGCAAAAAAGAACTTCAAATAATAAAACACGCTGGTGTTGTAAGAGCTCAATGACGTTAATAAACGCCTCTGTTGGTTCAGGAATTGCCGTAGGTTTGACGCCAAAAAGGCTATCAATCCAGTACCTTTGGTGTGCTTCAGCATGAGTGATAACCGCGTGGATAATGTGCAACTCTTCCGGCAACGGCCAACTGTGATGACGTTTATGACGCCAGCCATCGCGCCACCAGTGAATCCATCGCAGCATGAAAATCCCTTTAATGAAATGGGTTTTATTTTTTCTGTATAAAGAAATAAAACGATGCAAGTAAGCAGAGGCAACCCAGAAAATACAATATCATTGTGTTTGGCTTTTTATCTTCCGGCGCACCACCTTGCGTTTTATATTCCGCCGTGGGGATAAAGGAAATAGACAGTTTTTTATCATCGGCATCAACCATTCCCGGAATACTGCTGAGCGCCATACGCCTAATAACAGGCTGCAATTTTTCCACATGAATATCTCGATTATATTTTATAAATACCGCCGCTGAGGCGGGTTGGATTGGCTCGCCCGCAGAGATACGTTCCGGCAGGACAATATGCACCCTTGCCATAATGACGCCATCTATTTGCGATAACGTAAACTCCAGTTCCTGCGACAAGGCATAAATATAACGAACGCGCTCTTCAAGCGGTGAAGAAATCATACCTTCCTTACGAAAAACATCTCCCAGGCTAACATAGCTCTGGGAGGGCAATCCTGCGGAATGTAATATTTTCACAGCTTCAGGAAAATCGGACATGGCTATCGAAACGGAATAACCCGTTTTATCCGAATGCTTCGCGGCTTCAATACCTTTGTCCTTGAGTTCTGCAACGATGGCGTTAGCCGCTGGCTCAGCAAGCCCCTGATATAACGCCAGTTCACCCTGGCATCCGGAGAGAAAAACCACCAGGAATAACAGGGCAATGGCATTAATTGCTCTTATTAACATAATGGGTTTTTATTGTTATTGTAGGTTTGTCATTCTCTCCACGCTGTTGGTCATTTTACTGATCATTTTCGAGACAAACTGATTATTTAAATAATAGTTTGACATCGAACGATTGGCTTTCAGCACGTCATACGGATCATTGCTACCGGAGGCAGATTTTAAATCCCGTCCCGCCTGCCTGGAGAGCTTTTCTAACATATCAGATAACTGGCGTAGGATAGATTTAGTATCGGTATTGCAATCATTTCGGTCATTGCCCGGCCGATGGTGGTTATTTGAACCGGAGCAGTTATTCCCATTATTGCCTGGTCGATTGCAACCATTCCAATTATTATCAGGGCGGTTGCCACCATCCCAGTTATTATTTGGTTTATGACAATTATTCCAGTCGTTATTGGGTTTATTACAGTTTTTGCCATCGTCTGGTTTACAGCAGGTATTATTATTCTCAGGCGGTTTAGGGGTGGAACCGCAGCGCGTTAACACGTTATTGGTGCTGTTGTTGTTTTGCTGAAAAACAACCTGTGGGTTGCTTACCATATTTAAAGCTGCTCTGGTAATAAAACACATAGAATACTCCTTTATCGCACAGTGCTATTTTATTGAAGCCATCTAATATTGAATGGCTTTACCCGCCTGTTGCATTGAGTTTTGCGCTTTTGTTGACGAATCGATGAACGAACTGGTGATGCCGTTAATGGTATCGGTGATCATTTTGGCTGACTGCGCTTGGGCGTTCATCATCGTTGTTGCGGCGGAAACCATATCCAGTTGTCCCATGGAAGCTAAAGACGCTCCCATTGAAGCTCCTCCGGCCATAACGTTTTCTCCTTTGTTGGTGAGTAGTGACTTGGGGTTGCTACGATTTATTGGTGGCGCTTTTTTATAAAACCGTTCATTTTTCGCAATGCGTTTTTAAACGCATGTCGTGCCGTTTGCGGGCACGGGTGTTATCTGGTTCCATAGCGCTCGCCATGTTACATTTTGGTGACATTCCACCCACTTATGCCGCTATGACCATTTCTGTGTTTTGCATCCTGCTATTCGCCGCGCTGCTGCATGCCAGCTGGAACACGATTGTGAAAGCGGGCAGCGACAAGCTCTACTCGGCCATTGCCGTCAGTGGTTCCGCCACGTTAATCGCGCTGGTTTTACTGCCTTTTTCGCCCCAGCCAACTCTTGCCAGCGCGCCTTATCTCATTGCCAGTTGTGCCTTGCAGGTGATCTACACAGTGCTGGTCGCCAAAACCTATCAGGTAGCGGATATGAGCCAGACCTACCCGCTCATGCGCGGCACTGCGCCGCTACTGGTAGCGATAATCAGCGTGCTGTGGCTTGGTGATTCGCTCTCTAACATGGCATGGGGCGGGATTGCGGTGATCTGTTTGTCGATTCTCGGCATGGCGTTCAATGGCCGCAGCCAGTCGCGTAAAGGCATTTGGCTGGCGTTACTCAACTCCTGCTTTATCGCCGGTTATACGCTGGTGGATGGCACCGGTGTGCGCCTCGCGGGTTCGGCGCTCGGCTACACATTGTGGACATTCTTCATGAATGGCTTCTGTCTGCTGCTGTGGGCCATGTTGGCGCGTCGGCAAGAAGTGACACGCTATCTGGTAGCGAACTGGAAAAAGGGATTACCCGGCGGTATCGGCACGATGGGATCTTATGGGCTGGCGTTGTGGGCAATGACACAAGCGCCGCTGGCGGTGGTGGCGGCACTGCGTGAAACCTCGATTCTCTTCGGTGCGCTGCTGGCCTGTTTGTTGCTGAAGGAGAAGGTCGCCGGGTTGCGTATCGTTGCTGCCTGCGGTATTGCCGCCGGAGCAATTTTACTGCGTCTTGCATAATGCACACTGGCAATAAAAGTTGCCGAAAATCGTTTATAAAACCTGCCTGGCGCAGCATGACCATTGCTGTGCCGCATAGTGGTTCTGTCATCTGTCTGTGATAGATTCCTCCCGCATTAAGGCTCTATTGCAGCCATATATTCTTTAATATCCAATTTTCTTAAAGTAATCATCGAAATGAAAAGGCAAAGAAACGTCAATTTGCTGTTGATGCTGGTGCTGCTGGTTGCCGTCGGACAAATGGCGCAAACCATTTATATTCCGGCGATTGCCGGTATGGCGCACGATTTAAACGTGCGTGAAGGCGCGGTGCAGAGCGTGATGGCGGCTTATCTGCTGACGTATGGCGTCTCGCAGCTGTTTTATGGCCCACTGGCGGACAGAATTGGGCGCAGACCGGTTATCCTGGCCGGGATGACTATTTTTATGATGGCGACGCTGATTGCATCCTCCACGCACAGCCTGACGGTGTTAATTCTGGCCAGCGCCTTGCAGGGCATTGGTACGGGCGTCGGTGGCGTGATGGCGCGAACCCTGCCGCGTGATCTTTACGCGGGTACGGATCTGCGCCACGCTAACAGCTTGCTGAACATGGGGATTCTGGTTAGCCCGTTACTGGCTCCGCTGATTGGCGGCGTGCTGAACACCCTGGTGAACTGGCGCGCCTGTTTTATTTTCCTGCTGGTACTGTGTGCGTTTGTCACCTACAGCATGGCGCGCTGGATGCCGGAAACCCGCCCTACGGACGCGCCACGCATCCGGCTTATCGCCAGCTATAAAACGCTGTTCGGTAGCGGCGCGTTTAACTGCTATCTGCTGATGCTGATTGGCGGCCTGGCAGGGATTGCGGTGTTTGAAGCCTGTTCCGGCGTGCTGATGGGTGGCGTTCTCGGCCTGAACAGCGTGACGGTGAGCGTGCTGTTTATCCTGCCGATTCCCGCGGCGTTTTTCGGCGCATGGTTTGCCGGGCGGCAGAATAAGCGTTTAACCACGCTGATGTGGCAATCGGTAATTAGCTGCCTGGCGGCCGGTATTCTGATGTGGATCCCCGGTTTTCTGGGTGTGATGAACATCTGGACGCTGGTAGTTCCCGCCGCGCTGTTCTTCTTCGGTGCCGGAATGTTATTCCCGCTGGCAACCAGCGGCGCAATGGAGCCTTTCCCGTTTCTCGCGGGAACAGCGGGGGCGCTGGTCGGTGGTTTGCAGAATATCGGCTCCGGCGGGCTGGCATGGCTTTCGTCACAACTGCCGCAGAACAGCCAGTTTAGTCTTGGGATGCTGATGACGTTGGCCGGGCTTTTGATCCTGCTGTGCTGGCTGCCGCTGGCGTCGCGTTTTGCTCGCCACGAACCGGCGGTTTAACTTCATGATGGCCCGGCTTCGCGTCGGGCTTGCAGCAATCTGGCGCGATCATTACCTTCAGTAACGGTTCCGGCGCGGGTCGCCATGCGCCCTCTTCACCATCATAAAATTGCGCATCAGTGTTAATCGCATAAGGGATTTTCACCTTATTCAGTTCGCAGGCCATAAAACGGGCAAACGCCAGTTGCGACTCGGTTGGCGCGCTTTTCATTGACTCGCCGACTGCCCAACCGCCAACCCAACTGGTATGGCCCGTTTTCTGCTGCCAGCGTACAGCGGTGTTGATACGCGCGCGAATGGCGGCTTTCTCCGCCGCCGTACCGGATGTCCACGGATATTTCCCGTTCGCTTTTAGCGGTCCCCAGGGAAAGATGTGCCATTCGGCGAGCAGGAAGTTCTGACTATGCGGTGGCAGCCTCAGCGAGGGCAGATCTTCAGGAGCAGCGCGCATTCGCGGCGCGATAAAAATCATGCGCTGCGGATCAATATCATGGAGCGTTCTGACAACGTTTTCATAGGCGCGATTCAGCGCAGAAAGGTCGTGATTAAGTTTATCGGCCGGTTCATAAATCACATCAAAACCGAGCGTCGGGTGATCGGTGCCAAAAAAGCTGCCGACGGTTTTCCACCACACCACCAGTTGCGCTTCATTTTTTGCGTCGGGATCGGCTTTAAAGCTATCGGCCTGGTAAGCAATAATCGGAATTACGCCATACGCTTCACAGGCTTCCACCAGTTTTCGCAGATGGATCAGGCGCGCTTCGGTCATATTATCGGCAACGCGAATACGCACATGGCGGATGCCCGCCTCGTAGAAATCACGCACCACCAGCGGGTCAAATTCACGAATTCCCCGGTCGGTACGCGCCCAATCGACATCCATTCCCACCCCCAGCTGCTGCGCGTAATGCGCCGCTGTCAGCGGGGTATCAGCGGCAAACGCAGAGGTTCCCGCCAGCAGCATAGCAACAGCAATCAGTGGCTTTAACACAGTTAACCTTGTGAAAATTGGGGGCGAATACATGTATTTAGCATGCTTTACGCCACAACGTGTAGCGGCAAAACGTAATAAATTCTCACCACGTCTGCACACTTGCACCGACGGCGTATTCCTGTTTTCTTTAACCATTCGCTTTCGATGATGAAGAACCGATGAAAAACGCCGACCTCCAGAAACGCATCCAGCACGACCCGCTGGTACAAAGACTTATTGACCTGCAAGAAACGCGCTGGTTTAACCCTAATACTACCTCGGTTGCCGAGGCTTTGCCGCATATTGGTCTGACACAGCAAGATGTTAGCGATGCGCACGCCCGCCTGACTCGCTTTGCGCCCTTTATTGCGAAGGCGTTTCCAGAAACCGCTGCCAGCGGCGGCATCATTGAGTCCGACGTGCTGCCGATCCCGGCGATGCAGCGCCGTCTGGGACAAAGCATTACCGGTGAGCTGTGGCTGAAAAAAGACAGCCATTTGCCCATTTCTGGTTCTATCAAAGCGCGCGGCGGCATTTATGAAGTGCTGACCCACGCGGAAAAACTGGCCTTCGCCGCCGGGCTGCTGACGCCGCAAGACGATTACAGCCGCTTACTCTCGCCTGAATTCACCCGCTTTTTTAGCCAGTACAGTATCGCCGTCGGTTCGACCGGTAACCTGGGGCTGTCGATAGGCATTATCAGCGCGCGCCTCGGTTTTCGCGTGACGGTACATATGTCTGCCGATGCGCGCGCCTGGAAAAAAGCGCTGCTACGCAGCCATGGAGTGGACGTGGTGGAGTATGCCGAAGATTACGGTGTTGCCGTTGAGCAAGGCCGCTGCGCGGCGCAAGCGGACGCGAACTGCTTTTTTATTGATGATGAAAACTCCCGCACGCTGTTCCTCGGCTATGCGGTCGCCGGGCAACGGCTCAAAGATCAGTTTGCCCACATCGGTAAAGTGGTCGATAAAAACCATCCGCTGTTTGTCTATCTCCCCTGCGGCGTTGGCGGCGGCCCTGGCGGTGTTGCGTTCGGCCTGAAGCTGGCCTTTGGCGATGATGTCCACTGTATTTTTGCCGAACCGACGCATTCGCCGTGCATGCTGCTTGGCGTATACACCGGCCTGCATGATGGCATTGCGGTGCAGGATTTAGGTATCGATAACCAGACCGCTGCCGATGGTCTGGCCGTCGGGCGCGCGTCGGGTTTTGTTGGACGCGCGATGGAACGCCTGCTGGACGGTTTTTACACCGTTGATGACCAAACGCTTTATAACCTGCTGGCATTACTGGCGCAGGAAGAGAACATTCTGCTGGAACCGTCGGCGCTGGCGGGCATGCCGGGTCCGAAGCAGATCAGTGAAGAGAGCCACTACCATCAGCTTCACGGCTTTAGCCAGGCGCAACTGGCGCAAGCCACCCATCTGGTGTGGGCGACAGGCGGTGGTATGGTTCCGGCAGAAGAGATGGCGCAGTACCTGGCGAAAGCGCGCTAATTCAGCGGTGGTTGCGCAAAAAAGACATCAACTCCATCGGCGAACGCCGCTGTTTAATCAGGTCACGCATGACGCGCATATGCGGCGCGGTATGGCTGAAAAAGTGAAGGTAGCCGTGACATAACGCACTTTTTCCCTGCATAAAGCGGTGCTTCGGGCAATCACCCTGGCAAAAGCGCAGCACATCGCAGCGGCGGCAGGCATCGGGCAGGGTATTTTTTTTGCTCTGCCCAAAAGCGATAGCTTCGTGGCTGAGATTCATCTCTTTGATCGGAATGTGGTGCAGGTTGCCAAGCCGGTAATCCGGGTAAGCGTAGTGATCACATGGATATATATCTCCGTTCGCCTCCAGCGCAAACGCATGGCCGAAGGTACATATTTGCGACGGGTAGCCGCTCCATACACCCAGCGTTGAATCAAATAGCTGAACATAAACCTGGCCGATATCCTCGCGCACCCAGCAATCAAAAACCGTGGTCAGAAAACGGCCCCACGCCTCGCCGCTCACCGATTCCGCCGTTAAATTCCCCTGCCCATCCTGTTCCACCAGCGGAATAAACTGCAAAAACGGCGTACCGAGCGTGCGCAGGTACTGGTACAAACGCAGCGGTTGCTGGCTGTTGAGATTGTTGACGACGCAGAGCACGTTGTATTCCACGCCGTGTTTTGCCAGCAATTGAATCGCGTTGACCACTTTATGGTGTGACGGCTTGCCGCTGCGGCTGACGCGCCAGGCGTCATGCATCTGCGCCGGGCCATCAATAGAGATACCGACCACCCAGCCGTGCTCACGAAAAAAGCGGCACCAGGCATCGTTTAGCAAGATCCCGTTAGTTTGAAAGGTATTTTCCGTTCGTTTGCCGTTGGCAAACTGCGTCTGTAGCGCGGCGACCCGATGAAAAAAATCCAGCCCGCTCAATGTGGGTTCGCCACCTTGCCAAACAAACGGCACAACATTGCCCGGTTGGGCATCGATCTGCTGGCAAATAAACGCCTGCAACGTGGCATCATCCATGACCTCTTGTTGCTGCTTTTCAATGTAAAAACAGTAGCGGCAGTTAAGATTGCAGCGAGAACTGGCGGGCTTGGCCGTAACGTGGCAGCCTGGCATGCGGTGTTCCTCAGAAAATCAAGAGTAATTGACGGATATGCGTTACAGCAAACAGTAATGCGAGGGAGAGCACCGCGAGGGAGATCAATAATTTGTCACGAACCGCGCCGGATAAGACGAAATCACTTTTGTTCACATCCATTAAGATTCGTTTATGTGTGTAACGCCAAAGCAAGAGCGCCACGCACAGCAGCACCCCTAGCGTTATCCAAAACGGAATCCCCGAATGCTGCCAGTTATGCTTAACCGCCAGCGCCATGAGCGCACCGTAGCCGAGCAACGTGCGTAGCCACGCCAGCGACGTGCGTTCCGGCTGCAAACCGGGATCTTTTTCGCGGCGCGCTTTGCGGTTATCCACCATAGAAAACCAGCACCATCACCACCAGCGCAACCGCCAGCAGAATAACGCTTATCACCAGCAGCGCACGGGTGTAGGGCAAATCCTCTTTCAGGCGCATCGCTTTTTCATTGCCTAACCAGCGCAAATAACCATACAACGCCAACCCGCCGGAGAAGAGACACAGCAGCAGCGCCAACACTTCGCGAATCAACGGTGTGGCAAATTCCGGTGCTAACTGATCCAGACCGACTCCGGCAGCCAGAAAACCGAGCGCCGTGCGGATCCACGCCAGAAAAGTACGTTCGTTCGCCAGCGAGAAACGGTAGTCCGGCGCTTCGCCAACGCGTGAAATTTTCATCAGTGCTCCTTGTTGGTGTACTGGTCAACAAAGTAGCGGATACGGTGAGTTTTTTCGACACGTTTCAGAAGGACCGGCATCCTGGCGATGCCGGTCGCGGGGATTAATGCAACTCAGGCCAGAACGCTTTATTCGCGTCGACTAAGTCATCCAAAATGGCTTTGGCGACAGTAGCACTGGGGACAGTTTTTGAGAGTGTGATCGCCTGCCATAACTTCTGGTAAGAGCGCTGTTCCCACGCATCCACCACCAGTTTTTCCACGGCGACCTGCTGACTCATCAGCCCTTTCTGGAAATGCGGGATATCGCCAACTGTTAACGGTTGCGGGCCGTTTTTACCTACCAGGCAGGGGATTTCTACCATCGCATCGGCATCAAAGTTATGAATTGCACCGTTGTTCGGCACAATCAGCAGCATCCGCTCCTGGGTGTTGAACGCAATGGCGGTTGCCAGATCGACGATATACGACGCATGTTCGTCGATTTCCAGCTCGCCGGCCGACGATTTACCCGCTTCGATAATGGCGCGACAGGAACCAAACACCTGTTTTTCACGGTGATCCATCACTTCATTGGCGCGTGTACGCTCAGGATTGGAGTGCGCCACCACATAATCCGGGAAGAAGTAATACTTCAGATAGGTATTCGGCATCGTATCCGGGTCAAGCGCCTGCACATCTTTCGCTTTGGCAAAGGTATCGTTCCAGCTCGCTTCGGTATGCTCATCTTTTGCCGGTGGCACATAACCATTTTTCGCCACATATTCGCGTAATTTCGGCATCAAATCATTGCCGTTCAAATCTTCAATCGATGTCCACCAGCCGAAGTGGTTCAGTCCGTAATAGCGCACTCGCATCTGTTTGCGATCTTGCAGACCCACGATCTGCGCCATGCGCCCTTCTATCCCGATGGGCATATCGCAGATATTGAGGATTTTGGCCTGCGGACGCAGGCGGCGGGTGGCTTCCGCCACGATCGCAGCCGGGTTGGAGTAGTTCAGCATCCAGGCATTCGGCGAATATTGTTCCATGTAATCCACCAGCTCCAGCACGCCGCCAATGGAGCGCATACCGTAAGCAATGCCGCCAGGGCCACAGGTTTCCTGGCCAACAACGCCATGGCGCAACGGGATTTTCTCATCCTGCTCGCGCATCGGATATTTACCCACGCGAATGTGCGCCATCACAAAGTCGACATCGGTGAAAGCCGTTTTCGGATCGGTGGTGTAACTAAATTCGATATCCGGTGCCTGTTCCCGAAGGATGATTTTGCAGGCCTCGGCGATGGTTTCCTGGCGCGCGCCGTCATTGTCATAGAACTTCAGCGCCCGCAGCGGAAAACGCTCGCGATTAGCCAGTAACATCAAAACGATACCTGGGGTAAATGTGCTGCCGCCACCGGCGATAACAACGGAGAATTTTTTCATGATACAGCCTCTGTCATGGTAGATGGTTCGGGGGTTAAGGGGATTTTCATCAGAGATTCAAGCTGGTCGCGTACTTGCGGAACATGCAGGCCGACAATCACCTGGATGCCGTTGCCGCGACGGACCACACCGTGCGCGCCCAGTGCTTTAAAGACGTCATCACTTTGCGTTTTCGCCATATCGACCAGTGCGATACGCAGCCGGGTGGCACAGTTATTCACGCTTTCAATATTCGTGCTGCCACCCAGCGCCTGCAGGAAACCGGCTGCCTGACCGACCTGGGTATTTGCGGCTGCCGCCGTGGTTTGCCCGCGCGCGGCTTTGTAGTCGGCTTTGCTGTAGAGTTTGATTTCGCTCTCTTCCCGGCCCGGGGTTTTCAGGTTAAAGCGCACAATCAATGTGCGGAAAACCACGAAGTAGAGCGCGGTAAAGCACAGGCCAATGGAGATTTGGGTGAACACCATCGCCGCATGGTTATGGAACATCGGGATCCAGTTTTGCGGCAGGAACTGGTCGAGCAGGCCGCCGCCCATATTGCCGACCACGCCGAAGCTGTACATCACCGTTGCCATGGACGCGGCGAGTACCGCGTGAACGGCGAACAGCAGCGGCGAGATAAACAGGAAAGTAAATTCCAGCGGTTCGGTGATCCCCACCAGTACGGCAGTGAGCGTGGCGGGGATCAGCAGACCAGCAACTTTGACGCGGTTTTCCGGCGCGGCGGTGTACCACAATGCCAGCGCGATACCGACAGAGCCGAACACTTTGGAATTCCCGTGCAGCGCAAACCCGCCTTCCGGGAACAAGGTTTTCAGCGGCTCAGTGCTCTGGCTGAATTCTTGTAAGTGCTGCGCCCAGTAAACCTGGATGCCACCTTCCACTGCTGCCGGGCCGAAGATAAACGGGCCATAGACAAAATGGTGCAAACCGGTCGGGATCAGAATGCGTTCCAGGAAGATATAAACCCACACGCCCAGCGCACCGGCAGAGCGTAAAAAAGCCTGTAAGGATTCAATGCCCAACTGCACTTTCGGCCAGCCGAGCAGGGTTAACCACGCGCAGGGGATCATCACCAGAAAGGCGATAATCACCACAAACGACGTGCCCTGGAAAATCCCCAGAAAGACCGGTAATGGCTTCTCGAAAAAACGGTTATGAATGGCGGTCACTATGCCGGAAATCACGATCGCGCCAATAATGCTGGTATCGAGCGTTTTAATCCCGGCAATTAGCGTTAAACCGCTGCCTGCGGTCGGTTCAGCGGAGAAATCCACGCCAAAGAAGTGACCCCAGGTCATTCCCATCGCGTTGATAAAGTAGTTCCAGGTTAAAAAGCTGATCAGCACCGCGAGGCAGGCGCGCCCCTGCGCTTGCTTTGCCAGGCCAATCGGTAAGCCAACGGCAAACAGCAGCGGCATATTACGAAACACGGTCCAGCCGCCCTCTTCGATAATGTGCACAATTTGCGCAAAGAGGTTATCGGGCGCGGTTAATGCTTCACCAACGAAAAGCGGGTTGCGCAGCATAATGGCGATGCCCACCACCATGCCAGCGAAGGGAAAAAGCAGCACCGGGGTAAACATTGCGCCGCCGAAACGTTGTATTTGACTGAGCATTTTTAAATCCTCATGAAACAACCTGTAGGGGGAGAAGCCTTGTTATGTTTTAGTGGCCTGAAGTGAGCATAAGAATTCATCTTCCTGCCGGCAGGACACGCCGCTGCGTTCCGTGATCCCTTTCATGGTTTTATTTCGCCCCTTCAGGTCTACTTTGCGAATAAAAATTGGACATGTCTGTGATAAATGTTCTGATGAAGAGGCGTAAAGAGGGCTACAGGTGATCTACAAATCAATAGCCGAGCGGCTGCGTCTGCGGCTGAATTCATCGGATTACAATGTCGGTAGTCCCTTGCCGGGTGAAAAAGCGTTGGCGCAGGAGTTCGGCGTGGCGCGAATGACCATCCGAAAAGCGATGGATTTGCTGGTGGTGTGGGGGCTGGTGGTGCGCCGTCACGGCAGCGGTACTTTTGTGGCGCGCAAGGATGTGCACCATGAAACAACCAACCTTACCGGGCTGGTGGAAGTGCTGCGTCAACAAGGCAAAGAGGTGCACAGCAAAGTGTTGCTGTTTGAAGTGATGCCTGCGCCACCGGCGATAGCCAGCCAGCTACGCATTCAAGTCAATGAACGTATCTACTTCTCGCGCCGGGTTCGCTATGTCGAGGGCAAACCGCTGATGCTGGAAGATAGCTATATGCCAGTGAAGTTGTTCCGCACGCTCTCGCTGGCGCACCTTGAAGGGTCAAAGTTTGATTACATCGAAAAAGAGTGCGGCATAACGATTAGCGGCAACTATGAGAGCCTGACACCGGTGCTGGCGGATAAGCAACTGGCGCAAACATTGAACATACAGGAGCAAACACCGCTGCTGCGCATCACCTCCCTTTCGTATAGCGACAGCGGCGAGTTTCTTAACTACTCGGTGATGTTTCGTAACACCCGCGATTACCAGGTGGATTACCATTTGCGGCGCATCCACCCGGAAACGCCGTTAGCCCATACCCCAGAAGATCACCGCCAGTAATTGCGGCGTGATAATGCGCAGAAACATCACCAGCGGGTAGACCGTCGCATACGCGAGCGCTGCCGCCCCGCTGGTGGGGTGCAACGCGTTAGCGAAGGCCAGCGCGGGCGGATCGGTCATCGACCCGGCTAACATGCCGCATAAAGTCAGGTAGTTCATCTTCGCCAGCATCCGCGCCAACAAACCGACGGTTATTAGCGGAACGGCAGTAATAAAAATGCCGTAACACATCCATTTCACCCCATCACCGTGAGTTAGCGTGGCGATAAAATCCCCGCCCGATTTCAGCCCAACCACCGCTAAAAAAAGCACAATGCCTAGTTCCCGAAGCGCCAGGTTGGCGCTAGGCGGCATAAACCAGTACAGCTTGCCGATACTGCCGATACGCCCAAGGATCAACGCCATAATCAGCGGTCCACCGGCCAGGCCCAATTTCAACGCTGCAGGAAAACCGGGAATAAACACCGGCACCGATCCTAATAACACACCGAGGCCAATACCGATAAACACCGGCAGCATCTGCACTTGTTGCAGTTTATGTTGCGCATTACCGACTTCATTGGCCACTGCGTCAATCGCCGAGGGCCGCCCGACCAGGTTGAGAATATCGCCGAACTGCAGGCTGGCGTCGCTGCTGGCCACCAGCTCAACCCCGGCGCGGTTAAGGCGCGAGATAACGACGTCGTAGCGCTCTTTAAAGTGCAGATCGCGGATTTTCTTGCCCAGCACCTTTTCGTTGGTGACGACCACGCGCTCTACCCGCAAGTCGGTACCGCGCGTGGACAACGAGACGTCGACTTCCTGGCCGATAACCAGTTGAGCGTTATGCAGATCTTTCGGTAACCCCACCAGATGCAGCAAATCTCCGGCTTCAATCAGCGTGCCCGGTGAAGGCACCATCAACAACTCACCGCGTTTTAAGCGCGAGCAGATAATTTTATCGCTGTTGAGGATGGGCACATCCTGAATCGCCATCTTGTCGAGATTCGGATTTTCAACGCGAATATTAATGGTGCGAATCAGCGATGTACCGTTACTGAGCGTGGCGTCGTGCTTACGCGCTTCCTCATCTACATTGACGCGAAACAGTACGCGAAGTAACCACATGCTGAGCAAAATCCCGCAGATACCGAACGGATACGCCATCGCGTAGCTCATGCCCATCTGATCCAGTACCGGACCTGCTATGCCCAAATCACGCAGGATTTGTTGCCCTGCGCCGAGCGCCGGAGTATTGGTTACCGCGCCGGAGAAAATCCCCAGCACCACCGGCAACGGAATGGCGAACAGCTTATACAAAATGGCGGTGACAAGGCCGCCGAGAAGCACGATCAGAATAGCGAACAGATTCAGCCGCAGTCCGGAGACGCGCAATGAGGCGAAGAAGCCCGGCCCCACCTGAATACCGATGGTATAAACAAACAGGATCAGGCCAAACTCCTGCACAAATAACAACATTGGGCTACTCAATGGAATGCCCAGTTGATCAACAAAGTGGCCGACGATTATCCCACCGAACAGCACACCACCAATGCCAAACCCGACGCCGCGAATCTTCAGGTTACCTATCCATAACCCAACGACAGCAACGAGTGCCAGAACGCTTACGGTTAACGCGATATCACTCATGATCTTTTCCCTGTACATGATGACTACAGGAATATTGGCAGAACCCGTAATAGCTGTATGGGTGATACCGCACAAAGCGCAGGGATTTTCTCTGCTTCGTGATGTGGCGAAAATTGCACCAGTAAAAGACGGTTGCCCCGAACCAAGGCAGCAGGGTTCAGCGGTATCGCTATCAGTAGCGCTGCTCAAACCCTATGCCTGCTAAGCATCGGCGCAATTCCTGTCGCAACAATAGGTTATGGCATAGTTAATGCAAAAGACCACTTTTGTTAACAACAGGGTGGCAGAATGACAAATACAACATTGACCAACGTGGTAGTAGCAAGTCCGAAAAAGTGGATGCAGCTGGCGCTGGGCTTATTGTGCATGGTTTCCATTTCCAGCCCGCAGTATGTCTGGGCCCTGCTGACGCGGCCATTTATGGAAAAACTTCACGTGCCGTTGGCGGAAATCCAGCTCACCTTTTCGCTGCTGATTATTCTGCAAACCTTCTTTTCCCCATTTCAGGGGCGGTTAATTGATAAGTTTGGCCCACGGCGGTTGATTGCCATCGGCACGGTATTGAGCGGCGTAAGCTGGATGCTGACTGCCACTATCAGCAGCCTGACGGAGCTCTATCTTTATTACGGCGTACTGGGTGGCCTTGGCACCGGCATTGTCTATATCGGCGTGGTTGGCTTGATGGTGCGATGGTTTCCGGAAAAACGCGGATTTGCCACAGGGATGGTGGCGGCCGGCTATGGTATGGGCGCGATCCTGACGACTTTCCCGGTGACCCAATCGCTGGCTGCTAAAGGGCTGGAGAATACGCTGTGGCAATTTGGCCTGCTGATGGCGGTAATCGGGTTTATCGCCAGCCAGGGGCTGCGGGCGCCGCACAGCATCCGTACAGAAGACGTCACCAGCAACCTGAAGATGAGCGACAAAAGCTTCGCGCCGAAAGAGATGCTGCGAAAACCGCTGTTCTGGTTGATGTTTGCAATGATGACCATGATGTCGACCTCGGGCCTGATGGTGACGTCGCAGATGGCCATTTTCGCTGAGGATTTCGGCATCACCGCCGTAACGGTAATGGGCATGGCAGCGCTGCCGCTGGCAATGACCATCGACCGTTTTATGAATGGGCTAACACGCCCGGTGTGCGGTTATATTTCTGACCGGATTGGCCGGGAAAACATGATGTTTATCGCCTTTGGTCTGGAAGGCTGCGCAATGGCGCTGTGGTTGCTATGCAAAGATGATCCGCTGCTGTTTGTGCTGCTTTCCGGGGTGGTATTTTTCGGCTGGGGCGAGATTTTCTCCCTGTTTCCCGCCACGCTCACCGACACCTTCGGCACGCAGCATGCCACCGCGAATTACGGCTGGCTCTATATCTCACAAGGAATTGGTTCGATTTTCGGCGGCCCGCTGGCGGCACTGCTGTACCAGAAAACCGGTAGCTGGGATCTGGTGTTTGGCTGCGCCATTACGCTGGATATTCTCTGCGCCCTGTTGGCTTTCTTTGTACTGAAACCCTGGCGTCACCGCTTCTTGCAGAGCGTGCGGACATAAACAAAAAAGGCTCCGCATGCGGAGCCTTTTCGTTACTGACCGTTAGCTGTTTAACGCCGGGCGATTACTGATGGCAATGCGCTGTGGCGCAGCGCTTTCCGGCACATTACGCAGCAGATCGATATGCAGCAGACCGTTGGTGAAAGTCGCGCCGGAGACTTCCATATAGTCGGCCAGCGTAAAGCTCAGGCTAAACGGCTGGATCACCAGCCCCTGATGCAGCCACTTCGGCTCGTTGGCCGGTTTTTCCGGCGTACCTTTGACGGTTAAACGCCCATTTTCCAGCTGGATATCCAGCTCTTCCTGGCGGAAACCGGCCAGCGCGAGGGTAATGCGGTAGTGATTGTCATCGCCCTTCTCAATGTTGTAGGGCGGAAATGCCTGTTGCTCATTGGTGGTTTGCAGGGCGTTAGCCAGTTTGTCGAAGCCGATCCATTGACGCAGCAGCGGGGATAAATCGTAGTTACGCATTGTGTTTCTCCTTCTAAGAAGCGAGTGAATACCTGCGAGCACGTAAACTCACATATGCTCCCTGTCGGCGAGCATGTTTGGGACGGGCCGCCAGTCGCGACCCTGCATAATTAGTTAATTTCGATACGACGCGGTTTTTTCTCTTCCGGGATCACGCGTTCTAAATCGACATACAGCAAGCCGTTGACCAGGTTGGCGCCTTTGACGTGGATGTTCTCTGCCAACTGGAATTTGCGCTCGAAATTGCGTTCGGCGATACCTTGATAAAGGTAAGTACGCTCTTTTTGTTCGTCGGTATGGGAACCTTTCACCACCAGCAGGTTGTCCTGCGCGGTGATTTCCAGTTCGCTTTCAGCGAAACCAGCCACAGCAATAGCGATGCGATAGTGGTTTTCATCCACTAACTCGACGTTGTACGGAGGGTAACCGCCATTGCTCTGGTTCTGGTTGTTTTCCAGTAGGTTAAACAGACGGTCAAAACCAATAGCTGAACGATAAAGCGGGGAAAGATCGAAGTTACGCATAGTTAAAGCTCCTGAAATCAGCGAGATTTTTATGCCCTCCACAATGGACAGGCAGCTAACGTAGCCGAACACCCTTCCGGCATGTTCCCGGGCTACATTCCTAAAATGTGGCTAAAGGAGAGGTTTTCAAGCCCACAATTCGGACTTTTTTTTGCACTTTCTGGCACAACGCATAGACTGGGATTGCAGCACAAATGGTTAAAATGCGAATGCCGCCACAGAGCGGAGCTCGAATGCTGTCGCTTTCTCGTTCGGGAGGCTATAACCCCCCGGACAGCATTCAACCTATAAACAACGATGACAAATCGAAAATGAAAACGATTCTGATAGTTTCTGCATTGCTCAGCGGGATGGTGTTGTCGGGATGTTCAAGCGTGATGTCGCATACTGGCGGCAAAGAGGGAACGTACCCCGGCACACGCGCCAGTTCGGCGATGCTGTCTGATGATGACACCGGCATTGGCACTAAATCACTGGTGGCGCTGGATATGCCCTTTACCGCCATCCTGGATACCTTACTGTTGCCGTGGGATCTTTTCCGCCGCGATAATTCTCTCAAATCGCGGGTGGAACAGAGCGAGAAAGCCACGCTTGCGACCGATTCGGTGATCCCACCCGCCCCCATGCCGGCGCATTAAATTACCAACCGGTTTCCGTCACCCATAGCTGGCGGAAACCGTCCACCTCTTCCATCCAGGCAAACTGCTTACCGTCCGGTGAAAACACCACCGCATCCGCCGACGGTGGGTTTCCATGATCGGCACTCAAAAAGGTGATATCGCCATGCTGCGCATCGCACATCGCCAGGCGATTATCGAGCACAAACCCCAGCGCCTCACCGGAAGGATGCCAGTTAAAAGCTGACTGAATTCCATGTGCCGTGTGCGTTAACTGGCGCGGTTCGCCGCCGTCCGGGCTTATCAACCACAATTGCACAATGCCATTGTCGTCGCGCATCAGAAAGGCGATTGCCGTGGCCTGCGGATTACTGCGCACCCAGTGACGCGGCACATTCACTAATCCTGGATAGCGGCGGTGATGGGTAAACGTCAGGCGTTTTTGCATCACACCTTTTGGCGGCGCAGGCAGGGTTTGTTCACTGCCCGCCAGCGGGGCATCACCCGGTGTTTTCCAGCCCCGCTCATCGCCGGGAAGCGCGACAATAAACAGCTCCGGCACTTTTTCACCGCTGTGCGATAAGGTATCGCCGATAAATGCCAGATGCTGGTTGCCCACCCAACCCTCTTCATACGCGCGATTGATCTCATCGCTGCCCGGTTGCGGCACGGGCGTCGTGCGGCTGACCAAAACACTCCAGTGGCTTCCGCTATATTCGCGTGGATGAGTACAAGGCGGCGTTACCGGGCCAAACGGCACCGCAACGCCGACATTGCGTAAATCCAGGGCCGGATCGCGCTCGTGCAATACATGGTCGTTATACGTGAAGCTCACAAACTCGCCATTCGGGCTAAACACATGCACATGTGTGCCGCCGCGTAACGCACCGGGCGTGTAAGGCGCGGTAATGTCCAGCGCATCAAGGTTTCGCGTGATGCCTTTTGCCGACACCACGCCGCGCCGATGGTGAAAGTCATACTGCCAGCTGGCGTCCGGGTTTTCCGGGCCGTGGATAAAGACATACTCTTCCGCTTTAGGGTTCACCGTCACCACACCTACATGCGCACCGTTTGTTGCGGTATACAGCACCTCAACGTCACCGTTGCGCACATTGACCCGCTCAATGGTTTTGCCGGTAAACGATGCGCCGGAAGGGCGAACATCAAAAACCAGCCACTGACTGTCCGCAGTCCAGGTGTTGATATTGGTAAGTTGATGATTGCGCGGGGCAAAGGTGAGCTGTTTCATGAAAAGACCCTGAAGTCATAATGTCGCCTCAGGGTATCGCAATGCGCGGGATCCGCCTACTCTGCACTTCACGGTCTCTTCACAGACACGGTTTAGCCTTCCTCCCTCAACACAGGAGGAAATGATGCAGCATTTTGACGTGGCAATAATCGGTTTGGGGCCAGCAGGCGCGGCGCTGGCGCGACAGTTAGCCGGGAACCTGAGCGTTATCGCGCTGGATAAAAAGCAGCAGCAGGGCAATCGCGGCTTTAAAAAACCTTGCGGCGGATTGCTGGCACCCGATGCGCAGCGGGCGTTTATCCGTGCAGGTATTACACTCCCGGTGCAGGTGATGGCCGATCCACAGATTTTTAGCGTGCGTACGGTCGATGTGCAAAGTGGCTTTACGCGAAACTACCAGCGCAGTTACCTGAATATCGATCGCCACGCGTTTGATTTGTGGATGAAATCGTTGATTCCACCCTCGATCAACGTTTACCACGATGCGCTGTGTCGAAAAATCTGGCGCGAAAACGGCCTCTGGCACCTGACCTTTTGCGCTGAAGGCGCGGAATCCACTGTGACATGCCGTTATCTGGTGGGCGCAGACGGCGCAAACTCAATGGTGAGACGGGTACTCTACCCTGCGCATGAAATTCGCAAATATGTCGCGCTGCAACAGTGGCTTAAAGACCGACATCCACAGCCGTTCTACTCCTGTGTTTTTGATAACGCGACCACCGATTGTTATGCATGGAGCATCAGTAAAGATGGCTACTTTATTTTTGGCGGCGCGTTTGCGTTGAAAAACAGCCGTGAAAATTTTGAGGCGCTGAAAATGCGGCTGGAGGCGTTTGATTTCCGCTTCGGCGAGGTGGTGAAAAGCGAGAAATGTACGGTGTTATGCCCGTCGCGCTGGGGCAATTTTGTCTGCGGAAAAGAGAATGCATTTTTGATCGGTGAAGCGGCCGGTTTTATCAGCGCCAGCTCGCTCGAAGGCATCAGTTATGCGCTCGATAGCGCCGAAATCCTCAGTGGCGTGCTTTGTAGTACGCCGGATAACGCGAATACCGTCTATCGCCGAAAAACGCGGGGTTTACGCGTAAAACTGCTGGGAAAAATCATCAAAAATCGCGTTCTGACAACACCATGGTTACGCAAATGGATCATGAAAAGCGGTGTTGCGCATATCCCACTTACAGCAGAGAAACCGACAACTGCGGCAAGGGCATAACGCCCTTGCGCATGTTGCGGTTTAGATCAGGGCAAATTTCTCAATCGCGTAGGCAACACCGTCTTCCAGGTTTGATTTGGTGACGAAATTCGCCGCCTCTTTCACCGACGGGATGGCATTATCCATCGCCACGCCAACGCCTGCGTATTCAATCATCGCGATGTCATTTTCCTGATCGCCAATCGCCATGATCTCCTCTTGCTTGATATTCAGCGCATCGGCCAGCGATTTTACGCCGGTGCCTTTGTTCACGCGTTTATCGAGGATTTCGAGGAAGTATGGCGCGCTTTTCAGCACGGTATATTTCTCTTTTACTTCCTGCGGAATACGGGCAATGGCCTGATCGAGAACGGTTGGTTCATCAATCATCATCACTTTCAGCAACTGAATTGCGGGATCCATTTTCTCCGCTTCGCAGAACACCAGCGGAATGGTGGCGACATAAGATTCATGCACCGTGTAGTAACTGATGTCGCGGTTAGCGGTGTAGAGCGTGTTGCGATCCAGCGCGTGAAAGTGAGAACCCACTTCGCGGGAAAGTTTTTCCAGAAAGCGATAATCATCATAGCTCAGCGCAGTTTGCGCGACGGTGCTGCCATCGCTGGCATTCTGTACCAGTGCGCCGTTATAGGTAATGCAATAATCCCCTTCCCGTTCCATATGCAGCTCTTTCATGTAGCTGTGTACGCCCGCGTAAGGCCGGCCGGTGGTCAGCACTACGTTAATGCCGCGTTCGCGCGCAGCGGCGATGGCGTTTTTAACCGCGGGAGAGATAGTGTGGTCCGGCAGCAGCAGCGTGCCGTCCATATCGATTGCAATAAGTTTAATAGCCATGAGATCCCCAGATGAGATATTTCCAGGCTCATGCTAACGCGATTCTGCTCAAAAAACAGCACGGAGATGGCGGGAAAAGGGGGATAGAAACGGGGCGGGAAGTGCCTCTTTTAGGTTTTCCCCTCTCCGGATGGAGAGGGGAAACAGCGGATCAGATATCGATATTCGCCGCTTTCAGGGCGTTTTCTTCGATAAAGGCACGACGCGGTTCAACTGCATCGCCCATCAGCGTGGTGAACAGCTGGTCTGCAGCAATCGCGTCTTTGACGGTCACGCGCAGCATACGGCGGCTGTCCGGATCCATGGTGGTTTCCCACAGCTGATCCGGGTTCATTTCGCCCAGACCTTTATAACGCTGGATAGCGAGGCCACGGCGAGACTCTTTCACCAGCCAGTCCAGCGCCTGCTCGAAGCTGGCAACCGGCTGACGGCGCTCGCCGCGTTCGATAAAGGCGTCTTCTTCGATCAGGCCACGCAGCTTTTCACCCAACGCGCAGAGACGACGATATTCGCCACCGACAACAAACTCGTTATCCAGTGGATAATCGGTGTCGACGCCGTGAGTACGTACGCGAATGATCGGCTCGAAGTGGTTCAACTCGCTATTGATGCGCACATCGTACTTCCACTGGCTGCCGTGCTGCTCTTTTTCGTTCAGCTCGGTGACCAGAGCATTAACCCAACGGGTCACTTTCTGTTCGTCGGAGAGGTCGGCTTCGGTCAGCGTCGGCTGATACACCAGCTCTTTCAGCAGGGTGCGCGGGAAACGGCGCTCCATGCGGCCAATCATTTTTTGCACAGCGTTGTATTCAGCCACCAGTTTTTCCAGCGGCTCACCGGCTAATGCTGGCGCACTGGCGTTGGTATGCAGGGTTGCGCCATCAAGCGCGATAGCGATCTGGTACTGATCCATCGCTTCATCATCTTTGATGTACTGTTCCTGCTTGCCTTTCTTCACTTTGTACAGCGGCGGCTGTGCAATGTAGACATGGCCGCGCTCAACGATTTCCGGCATCTGACGGTAGAAGAATGTCAGCAGCAGCGTACGGATGTGCGAACCATCGACGTCCGCATCGGTCATGATAATGATGCTGTGGTAACGCAATTTATCCGGGTTGTACTCATCGCGGCCGATGCCGCAGCCCAGCGCAGTAATAAGCGTCGCCACTTCCTGCGAAGAGAGCATCTTGTCGAAACGCGCTTTTTCAACGTTCAGGATTTTGCCTTTCAGCGGCAGAATCGCCTGGTTTTTACGGTTACGGCCCTGCTTCGCAGAACCGCCCGCGGAGTCCCCTTCCACCAGGTAGAGTTCGGACAGCGCCGGGTCACGCTCCTGGCAATCCGCCAGTTTGCCAGGCAGGCCAGCAAGATCCAGCGCGCCTTTACGGCGGGTCATTTCACGCGCTTTACGTGCCGCTTCACGCGCACGCGCTGCGTCGATAATTTTGCCTACCACGATTTTCGCGTCGGACGGGTTTTCCAGCAGGTATTCACTGAGCAGTTCGTTCATCTGCTGTTCTACCGCCGTTTTCACCTCGGAAGAGACCAGTTTATCTTTGGTCTGCGAGGAGAATTTCGGATCCGGCACTTTCACAGACACGACCGCAATCAGGCCTTCACGCGCATCGTCGCCGGTGGCGCTGACTTTGGCTTTCTTGCTGTAACCTTCTTTATCCATGTAGGCGTTTAGCGTACGGGTCATCGCCGCGCGGAAACCCGCAAGGTGAGTACCGCCATCGCGCTGCGGAATATTGTTGGTAAAGCAGTAGATGTTTTCCTGGAAACCATCGTTCCACTGCAGGGCAACTTCGACGCCAATACCGTCTTTTTCGGTGGAGAAGTAGAAAATATTCGGGTGAATCGGAGTTTTATTTTTGTTGAGGTATTCAACAAACGCTCTGATACCACCTTCGTAGTGGAAGTGATCTTCTTTGCCGTCGCGCTTATCGCGCAGGCGAATAGAAACGCCAGAGTTCAGAAATGACAGCTCGCGCAGGCGCTTAGCCAGAATCTCATATTCAAATTCAATGACGTTGGTAAACGTTTCATAGCTCGGCCAGAAACGCACCATCGTACCGGTTTTTTCGGTATCGCCGGTAATGGCCAGCGGTGCCTGCGGGACACCGTGCTCATAAAGCTGGCGGTGAACTTTGTTGTCGCGCTGGATAACCAGCTCCAGTTTCTGCGACAGGGCGTTAACCACAGAAACGCCTACGCCATGCAGACCACCGGAAACTTTATAAGAGTTATCGTCGAACTTACCGCCTGCGTGCAGAACGGTCATGATCACTTCCGCAGCAGAAACACCCTCTTCCGGGTGAATACCGGTCGGAATACCACGACCATCATCCTGTACGGAGACGGAGTTATCGCTATGAATAGTAACGACAATATCTTTACAGTACCCTGCGAGCGCTTCGTCGATAGCGTTATCTACCACCTCGAATACCATGTGGTGCAGACCGGTGCCGTCATCCGTATCGCCGATATACATACCCGGGCGCTTACGTACCGCATCCAGCCCTTTCAGGACTTTGATACTGGAGGAGTCATAAGAATTCGACATCAACGTTTCTCGCTCATTTAATCTTGGGTTAATCCGTTATTTTACCCTTTTCCACGGTGAACATCTTCGAATTTTTGTCCGACATGTCCATCACGTGATCAGCGCTGATAGCGCTGACGAAAACCTGCGACTGCGTAGCTTTTAAGCGGCTGGCTAACAGCCCGCGCTTCGCGTCATCAAGTTCTGAGGCAAAATCATCTATCAGGTATAAACAGCGTCGTCCGCTTTCGCGCGTTAAAAACTCGCCCTGCGCCAGACGCAGCGCGCACATCAGGAGTTTTAGCTGCCCGCGCGACAACGTATCTTCTACCGGCGCGCCGTCCGCACGGATGCGGAAATCCGCTTTGTGCGGGCCGTGCGCGGTGTAGGTCAGCATGCGATCACGCTCAAAATTGCGCTCCAGCACGTCGCCATAGTCCGTCTCTTTCTCCCAGCCGCGCTGAAAAGAGAATGTCAGGGAAAATTCCGGCAAAAATTGTTGGCAGGTATCCGCCATATCTTCAGCGATAGCGGCGCTGTATTCCGCACGCCAGCGGCTGATTTGCCCGGCCAGCGGGATAAGTTCTTTATCCCACGGACGAAGCTGCGCGTAGTGGCTCACCTGGCGCAACGCGGCGTTACGCTGTTTTAGCAAACGCTTAAGATTGCTCCAGGCGTTGAAAAAACCGGCTTCGTTGTGAAAGCATCCCCAGTCAAGGAACGCTCTTCGGTATTTGGGACCGCCGTTGAGTAAAGTAAACCCCTCCGGCGTGATCAGCTGCATTGGCATTAGTAGCGCCAGCTCCGCGACCTTGTGGCCGTCAGTGCCGTCAATGCGCACCTTGCTGTCACCGAGCTTATCCTTAGTCAGGCCAATCGCCGTTTCCCGCTCTTCGCCCTGTAAACGCCCATGCAGAACAAAAGATTCCTGCTCATGACGAATCACGCGGCCGATTTGCAAACTGCGAAACGCCCGTCCGTGGCCAAGCGTATAGATAGCTTCCAGAACGCTGGTTTTGCCGCTGCCGTTAGCACCGACCAGGAAATTAAAACCAGGGGAGAGCGCGAGATCCGCATTCTCGATGTTACGGAAGTCTTTAATAAGAAGGCGGGTCAGTGACATAGTTCAGAGTATCAGTCCAGGGGCGTGAGTGTCGCAGCCGGTTCGTCTACCGCCAGCGCACAGAAAGCGGAGCGTACACGAAGTACGTAAGCATTTCGAGCACTGCCGGAAGGCGAAATGGCAAGTAAACCAGCCCCTTTTAATCACTACAAACGCATTGGCATAACAACATAGGCTGCGCTTTGACTCGCCGCATCCTCAATCTGCACACTGGAAACCGAATCCGTCAGCAGAATACGCACATTTTCGCATTTCAGTGCATTCAGTACGTCCAGCACGTAGCTGACGTTAAAGCCGATTTCCATTTCGCTCCCGCCGTAGGTGACGTCGAGAAACTCTTCCGCTTCTTCCTGCTCCGGGTTGTTGGCGGTGATTTTGATCTGGTTCTCACTGACATACAGACGCACGCCGCGGAATTTCTCGTTAGAGAGGATCGCCGCCCGGGCAAACGCCTGTTTCAGCGAATCACAGCCCGCTTCGAGGGTTTTATCCGGGTTTTTCGGCAACACGCGGCGATAATCCGGGAAACGACCATCCACCAGCTTGGACGTAAAAATGAAATCGCCGACGTGCGCGCGGATGTTATTGCTGCCAATCTGCACGCGCAGCGGCGTGTCACCGCCGTCAAGCATACGCATCAGCTCAATCACCCCTTTACGCGGCACGATCACCGAATGGCTCGGCAGCGCCTGGCCAATCGGCATTGAGCAGACCGCCAGACGGTGGCCGTCAGTCGCGACTGTGCGCAACTCTTCGCCTTCGGTTTCAAACAGCATACCGTTTAAGTAGTAACGCACATCCTGATGCGCCATTGAAAACTGCGTCGCTTCGATCAGGCGTTTCATGGTGGCCTGCGGGAGCGTGAACTCCACTTCGCTTTGCCAGTCGTCCAGGTTCGGGAAATCCGCAGCAGGCAGAGTAGAAAGAGAGAAACGGCTGCGCCCGGAACGGATCAGCATACGATCGCCTTCCAGTTGCACGGCGATTTCTGCGCCTTCTGGCAGACCGCGACAGATGTCGAAGAATTTACGCGCCGGTACGGTGGTCGCTCCCTGTTCATGCGGCTGGACTAACGCAAGGCGCGCCACCATCTCCATTTCGAGATCGGTGCCGGTCAGCGACAGAGCGCCTTCAGTAACTTGCAGCAGCAGATTACCGAGGATAGGCAATGTCGGACGTCCGCCCAGCGGGCCGCTTACCTGTTGCAGCGGCTTTAATAAATGTTCACGTTCAACGGTAAATTTCATAGCGTCACGAAGATAATGTTCTGATTAAATTGGAAAAATCTTCTTTGATATCATGGCTTTCTTCACGCAACTGCTCAATCTTACGGCAGGCATGTAGCACGGTAGTATGGTCGCGGCCACCAAATGCATCGCCGATTTCCGGCAGACTGTGGTTGGTCAGCTCCTTTGCCAGCGCCATCGCCATCTGACGCGGGCGGGCTACCGAACGGGATCGACGCTTCGACAGCAGATCCGCTACCTTGATCTTGTAATACTCCGCCACCGTCTTTTGAATATTGTCGATGGTGACCAGTTTTTCCTGCAACGCCAGCAAATCGCGTAGCGCCTCACGGACAAAATCGATAGTAATCGCGCGGCCAGTAAAGTTGGCGTTGGCGATAACACGGTTCAACGCCCCTTCCAGTTCACGCACGTTAGAGCGCAGGCGCTTAGCAATAAAGAAGGCCACTTCACCCGGCAGACGGATATCGTTTTCGTCGGCCTTTTTCATCAGGATCGCTACCCGAGTTTCCAGCTCCGGCGGCTCGATCGCCACCGTTAACCCCCAACCGAAGCGGGATTTCAGACGATCCTCAACGCCGTTGATCTCTTTTGGATAACGATCCGACGTCAAAATGATCTGCTGATTGCCTTCAAGTAAGGCGTTAAAAGTGTGGAAAAACTCTTCCTGGGATCGTTCTTTATTGGCAAAGAATTGAATATCGTCGATCAGCAAGGCATCAACGGAGCGGTAGTAGCGTTTAAACTCTTCGATCGCATTGTTTTGCAGGGCTTTTACCATGTCCTGGACAAAACGTTCGGAGTGCATATACACCACTTTAGCATTGGGCTTTCGCGCCACGATGCCGTTACCCACAGCGTGCAACAAGTGCGTTTTACCGAGACCGGTTCCGCCATATAAAAACAACGGGTTATACGCACCGCCGGGGTTATCCGCTACCTGACGAGCCGCCGCACGAGCCAGCTGGTTAGACTTACCTTCAACGAAGTTATCAAAGGTATGTTTCACGTTAACGTTTGAGCGGTAGGTCGGTTCAGCCGGAGCGGGGACGTTATCCCACCCAGAGCGAGCCGCAGGTGCCGCACGCTGCACAACAACTTGCGCCGCCTGCGCGGGCGCAGCGACAACGGCTGGTTCTTTCAGGGTCTGGCTAACAGGGCGGGAGCCCACTTCAAAACGCAGCTGCGGAACATCCGTACCGCAGAAATCATTCAGCAGCCCGTTGATATTATTAAGGTACTTGTCCCTAACCCAGTCGAGGACAAAACGGTTTGGCGCATACAAAGCCAGCGTGTTATCGCTCAGTTCCGCCTGCAATGGGCGTATCCACATACTAAATTCTGTGGCTGGTAACTCATCCTGCAATCGGGCAAGACACTGCTGCCAAAGCGAAAGTGACACGGCGGACTCCACTCGAACGAAAATCGATAAATAGTAAAGACAGAAACATTAATGTTTTTTGACACACGTCGATAAGACCCAACCGGGTGACGTGCGAACCGCTATTTACGGTTTTTTTGCCCTGCTCACGATCCTGGATCGCGATCGGGACCGCGGATCATAGCGTAAACCGCGCCAGAGATCTTGTGTTTCTCACAGATTCTTCACTATTTATCCACAGGGCGATTCGGAATCGGGTAAGTGTAAACGATCCAACAAGAGGTGCGAGACGATTTACGCCGCATATTGGAAAATTTAATGAGTAACGACGGTTTATTGCTTAAACGATCTAATGAAGATCCTGGAGGATCCTTGCGCTTTGCTGTTGGCTCCGTATAATTCTGCCCCCGGCGCGTCATGCTCTTCTTCGGGCGTCGAATGGTGCTTATTTTTTGTGCGGATCTGTGCAAAAATAGGAGCGCAATAAGGAAAGAGAATTGACTCCGGAGTGTACAATTATTACAATCCGGCCTCTTTAATTACCCATGGCTTGCGCGCCAGTCGTTCGATATCCGTTCAGGCATACGCAAAAGTCAGTGAATTTATTCAAGTTTAGGTAGAAACCGCCATGAAACGCACTTTTCAACCGTCTGTACTGAAGCGCAACCGTTCTCACGGCTTCCGTGCTCGTATGGCTACTAAAAATGGTCGCCAGGTTCTGGCTCGTCGTCGCGCTAAAGGCCGCGCACGTCTGACCGTTTCCAAGTAATAAAGCTAACCCCTGAGTGGTTAAGCTCGCTTTTCCCAGGGAGTTACGTTTGTTAACTCCCACTCATTTCACTTTCGTCTTCCAGCAGCCACAACGGGCTGGCACGCCGCAAATCACCATCCTCGGCCGCCTGAATTCGCTGGGGCATCCCCGTATCGGTCTTACCGTCGCCAAAAAAAACGTCAAACGCGCCCATGAACGCAATCGGATTAAACGTCTGACGCGTGAAAGTTTCCGTTTACGCCAGCATGAACTGCCGGCAATGGATTTTGTGGTGGTGGCGAAGAAAGGGGTTGCCGACCTCGATAACCGTGCTCTCTCGGAAGCGTTGGAAAAATTATGGCGCCGCCATTGTCGCCTGGCTCAAGGGTCCTGATAGCCCTCATTCGGGTCTATCAGCGCCTGATTAGTCCGCTACTCGGGCCGCACTGCCGTTTCACTCCAACCTGCTCTCACTATGGAATTGAGGCATTGCGCAGGTTTGGAGTGATAAAAGGCAGTTGGTTGACAGTGAAACGCGTATTAAAATGCCACCCTTTACACCCGGGTGGAGACGATCCCGTCCCGCCAGGACCTTCTAAAACCAGAGAACACTAACGATGGATTCGCAACGCAATCTTTTTATCATCGCTTTGTTGTTCGTGTCTTTCATGATCTGGCAAACGTGGGAGAAGGATAAAAATCCTCCTCCGGCGCAGCAGACCACGCAGACTACGACCACCGCAGCGGGTAACGCAGCCGACCAGGGCGTTCCGGCCAGTGGCCAGGGGAAACTGATTACGGTTAAAACCGACGTGCTCGAGCTGACCATCAACACCCGTGGTGGTGATGTTGAGCAGGCACTGCTTCCGACTTACCCGAAAGAGTTGGGTTCCAGCGAGCCGTTCCAGCTGTTGGAAACCACCCCGCAGTTTATCTATCAGGCGCAGAGCGGCCTGACAGGTCGTGATGGCCCGGATAATCCGGCGAATGGCCCACGTCCGCTGTATAACGTGGAAAAAGATGCGTTTGTGCTGGCTGATGGCCAGAACGAGCTGGCTATCCCGCTGACCTATACCGATGCGGCAAGCAACACCTTCACCAAAGTTTTCACTGTGAAACGTGGTGAATATACGGTGAACGTCGGCTATAACGTGCAGAACACCAGCGAAAAACCGCTGGAAGTGGCCGCCTTCGGTCAGCTGAAGCAATCCATCAATTTGCCGTCTCATCGTGATACCGGCAGCAGCAACTTTGCGTTACATACTTTCCGCGGCGCGGCTTATTCCACGCCAGACGCGAAGTATGAGAAATACAAATTCGACACCATCGCCGATAACGAAAACCTCAACGTCAGCTCCAATGGCGGCTGGGTTGCGATGCTGCAACAGTATTTCGCTACTGCGTGGATCCCGAGCAACAACGGTGCTAATAACTTCTATACCAGTAATCTGGGTAATGGCGTGGCCGCTATTGGCTACAAATCCCAGCCGGTTATTGTTCAGCCTGGCCAGACTACCGCGCTAAACAGCACCCTGTGGGTAGGCCCGGAGATTCAGGACAAAATGGCTGCTGCAGCACCACACCTGGATCTGACCGTGGATTACGGTTGGTTGTGGTTCATCTCCCAGCCGCTGTTCAAGTTGTTGAAATGGATCCATAGCTTCCTAGGCAACTGGGGCTTTTCCATCATCGCTATCACCTTTATCGTGCGTGGCATCATGTACCCGCTGACCAAGGCGCAGTACACCTCCATGGCGAAAATGCGCATGCTGCAGCCGAAAATTCAGGCGATGCGTGAGCGTTTAGGTGATGATAAACAGCGCATGAGCCAGGAAATGATGGCGATGTACAAAGCGGAGAAAGTGAACCCGCTAGGCGGCTGCTTCCCGCTGCTGATTCAGATGCCAATCTTCCTCGCGCTGTATTACATGCTGATGGGTTCCGTTGAGCTGCGCCACGCGCCGTTCGCCCTGTGGATCCATGACTTATCCGCGCAAGACCCGTACTACATCCTGCCGATCCTGATGGGCATCACGATGTTCTTCATTCAGAAGATGTCGCCGACCACCGTGACCGACCCGATGCAGCAGAAGATCATGACCTTTATGCCGGTCATCTTCACGGTGTTCTTCCTGTGGTTCCCGTCCGGTCTGGTGCTGTACTATATCGTCAGCAACCTGGTGACCATTATTCAGCAGCAGCTGATTTACCGTGGTCTGGAGAAACGTGGTTTGCATAGCCGCGAGAAGAAAAGCTCCTGACAGTAAGTCATAGCTCTACGGAAGGCGGTCAACTGACCGCCTTTCTTATTTTGAGATTTCGGAAAATAAACCATGAACCACAACGACACGATTGTCGCCCAGGCAACTCCACCGGGACGCGGTGGCGTGGGCATCCTGCGTATTTCAGGCAGTAAAGCACGCGATGTGGCGCAAGCAGTGCTGGGCAAGCTACCGAAACCGCGTTATGCCGACTATCTGCCGTTTATGGATGTCGACGGCACCACGCTGGACCAGGGCATCGCGCTGTGGTTCCCCGGCCCGAACTCTTTTACTGGTGAAGACGTGCTGGAGCTGCAAGGCCACGGCGGCCCGATGATCCTTGATCTGCTGTTAAAACGCATCCTGACGCTGCCAGGGCTGCGTATCGCCAATCCTGGTGAGTTCTCTGAGCGCGCATTCCTCAATGACAAGCTCGATCTGACGCAGGCTGAGGCAATTGCCGACCTGATTGATGCCAGCTCTGAGCAGGCGGCGCGTTCAGCGGTGAATTCATTGCAGGGCGCATTTTCCGCCCGCGTAAATCACCTGGTGGAAGCACTCACTCACCTGCGCATCTACGTCGAAGCGGCGATTGATTTTCCAGACGAAGAGATCGATTTCCTCTCCGATGGCAAAATCGAAGCGCAATTGAATGACGTTATCGCCGATCTGGACGCCGTACGCGCCGAAGCGCGTCAGGGTAGCCTGCTGCGCGAAGGGATGAAGGTGGTTATTGCCGGACGCCCAAATGCCGGGAAATCAAGCCTGTTGAACGCGCTGGCCGGACGCGAAGCGGCAATCGTCACCGATATCGCCGGCACCACCCGCGACGTGCTGCGCGAGCATATTCATATCGACGGTATGCCACTGCATATCATCGATACCGCCGGGCTGCGTGAAGCCAGCGACGAAGTGGAACGCATTGGTATCGAACGCGCCTGGCAGGAGATCGAGCAAGCTGATCGCGTACTGTTTATGGTGGATGGCACCACTACCGATGCCGTTGACCCGGCGGAGATCTGGCCTGATTTTATTGCCCGTCTGCCAGCGAAACTGCCGATTACCGTGGTGCGCAATAAAGCGGATGTCACCGGCGAACCGCTGGGTATGAGTGAAGTGAATAGTCACTCACTTGTTCGTCTGTCGGCACGAACGGGGGAAGGCGTGGATGTGCTACGTCAGCATCTTAAGCAGAGCATGGGTTTTGACACCAGCATGGAGGGTGGTTTCCTCGCGCGTCGTCGTCATTTACAAGCGCTGGAAACGGCCGCAGAGCATCTGCAACAGGGTAAAGCACAACTGTTAGGCGCATGGGCAGGTGAACTGCTTGCCGAAGAGCTACGCCTTGCGCAACAAAACTTAAGTAAAATCACCGGCGAGTTTACCTCAGACGATTTGCTGGGGCGCATTTTCTCAAGTTTCTGTATTGGTAAGTAATGACATGGCGGCCGTTTTAACGGCCGTTTGTGTTACTACGGTGGATTTTCCTAAAGTGTTTCGGATCAGCGAAAGAAAGTGTAAATATCCCCATTAGGACTTTTCAGATGCGAATTTCCGCATTAAAACCTATGCAGTATGGGCGATAATATTGATTATCGATTCGATCAACTCAGACCATTATCACGGAGAGAAAAATGGCGACGCACTTTGCAAGAGGGATCCTGTCAGAAGGGCATCTCATCTCTACCCGGTTACCGCTAGCCTGCCATGATACGGCGCGCCAGCTTCCAGAACATCGCCGCTCACGCTTTCTCGCTTCCCGCGCGTTACTCGCTGAAATGCTGTTTATGCTTTACGGCGCGAGCGAGCTACCGGAAATTGAAATTGAACCCAGCGGTCGGCCGAGGTTCGTCGATAGCAGCCTGCCGCATTTCTCACTGGCGTATGCCGGGAACATGGTCGGTGTGGCAATCACCACCGAAGGCGAATGCGGGCTGGATATGGAGTTACAGCGCGCAACGCGCAGTTTTCATAGCCCACACGGACATAAACACACGTTCACCAATAATGAGCAGCTGTGGATCAACAACCAAAACGATGCTAACGAAGCGCAAACTCAGCTTTTGACCATACGTCAGAGCGTAATGAAGCTACTGCACCAGATGCAGGATGAACCGGGCCAGCTACAGTTATTGCCGGGATCCGGGCGTCTTCGCGCCGCGCAACTGGCGCAGGTGGAAGTGATGTGTGACGCGGAAGATGTACTGATTTGGTCGGTCGCGGTGAGTCCGGCAATCGAAAGCCTGAAGATCTGGGAATTCGACAGCCAAAAAGGGTGGCGTTATCTTTCTGATGTGCAAACGCGCGCTAACGATCCCGCATCCCGCTTAATGCGCTTCACCAGTCTGCCTGCGGAAAAAGCCCTGATCCTTAATTGATCCCTACACAGGAGTCATTATGTCTGCTGAACTCAAGGTTGTGACACTTCTCGGGAGCCTGCGCAAAGGCTCATTTAATGCCATGGTTGCACGCACGTTACCGAAACTCGCCCCGGCAGGAATGGAGATTACACCGCTGCCTTCCATTGCTGATGTCCCGCTGTATGACGCCGATATTCAGCAAGAAGAAGGTTTCCCGCAAAGTGTGGAAGCGATCGCGGCACAAATCCGCGCAGCGGACGGCGTGGTCATTGTAACGCCTGAGTATAACTACTCGGTGCCTGGCGGCCTGAAGAATGCCATCGACTGGTTATCACGTCTGCCGGAGCAGCCGCTGGCCGGAAAACCTGTTTTGATTCAGACAAGCTCTATGGGCGCGATTGGCGGCGCACGCTGCCAGTATCATTTACGCCAGATCCTGGTGTTCCTGGATGCGATGGTAATGAACAAGCCGGAATTTATGGGCGGCGTGATCCAGAACAAGGTGGATCAGCAAACGGGAGAAGTGGTCGATCAAAGCACGCTCGACCATTTGACCGGGCAACTAACGGCTTTTGGTGATTATATTCAGCGCGTTAAGCGGTAGCGGAAAATCCCTCTCCCTTTCGGGAGAGGGAGAAAGATTAATGCGCGTCGATAAAGACGATTTTCAGCAGGAACAATACCGCAACCACCAGCACACACGGGCTCAAATCGCGCAGGCGACCGGTGCCAATCTTCATCACACAGTAAGAGATAAAGCCGAGCGCGATACCTTCGGTAATCGAGAAGCTAAACGGCATCATCACTGCGGTGATAAACGCGGGTACGGCTTCTGTCAGGTCGTCCCACTTCACGCGCGCGAGGCTGGATGTCATCAGCACGCCAACATAAATCAGCGCACCAGCAGCGGCATACGCCGGAACCATGCCCGCCAGCGGCGACAAGAAGATAACCAGCAAGAACAGCAGACCCACCACCACAGCGGTCAGGCCAGTACGTCCACCCACGGACACACCAGAAGACGATTCGATATACGCTGTAACGGAAGAGGTGCCGATAAACGAACCGGCGACCGAAGAGATGCTGTCAACGTACAGTGCCTGCTTCATGCGCGGGAATTTGCCGCTCTCATCCACCAGCCCGGCTTTATCCGTCACGCCAATCAGCGTACCGGAAGAGTCGAACAGGTTAACCAGCATAAACGAGAAGATCACGCCCGCCAGACCGATATTAAACGAACCCGCGAGGTCAACATTGCCAACAACGGATGCAACACTCGGCGGCGCGGAAACGATGCCGTGGTACTGCACATCGCCCATCAGCCAGCCCAACAGCGTCGTCACAACAATAGAAATCAATACAGCGGCGTGAATATTGCGCGACGCCAGAATCGCGATGATAAAGAAACCGAGCACGCCCAGCAGAACACTGTGAGACGTCAGGTTGCCAATGCTCACCAGCGTGTCTTTGTTGGCGACAATAACACCGGCATTTTTCAGCCCCATCATGCCAATAAATAAGCCGATACCGCTGGTGATGCCAACACGCAGGCTAACCGGGATATTCGCAATCATCCAGTAACGGACGCGGAAAATGGTCAGCAGCAGCAGACCGACCGCGCCCCAGAAAATCGCGCCCATGCCAATCTGCCAGGAGAGGCCCATCGCGCCAACAACCACGAACGCAAAGAAAGCATTCAGCCCCATGGCCGGAGCCAGTGCGACCGGCAAATTAGCCACCAGCCCCATCAGAATGCTGCCAAAAGCGGCAATCAGGCAGGTTGTCACAAATACTGCGCTGGTATCCATTCCGGCGACGCCCAGAATCTGGGGGTTAACAAAAACGATATACACCATCGTCAAAAAGGTCGTGAAACCGGCGATCACTTCGGTGCGTGCCGAAGTGCCGTGCTCGCGCAGTTTAAACACGCGGTCAAGCAACCCCTGGTTTGAGGCCTGGGTAGAGTGTTGTTGGCTCATTATCAATTTCCGGAATAGGAGGGAAAATTCGTCGCTATCCTATACCAAAATGAGACAATGTTGACGGTTATCACACACTTTTTTTCATTGAATTTGCTTATACGGCAACGATTGCGTCCCGTAATCTGCGTTAAGTAAACGTTAAACTTGCAATAAAACAGGAAACGGCATGTCCCACATTGAAGCGGTATTTTTCGACTGTGACGGCACCCTGGTCGACAGTGAAGTAATTTGTTCCCGCGCGTACGTGCATATGTTTGAAGCGTTTGGTATTTCGCTCGATCTGGACGAGGTTTTCAAACGGTTTAAAGGCATGAAACTGTATGAAATCATTGATGTTATCGGCGAGGAGTACGGTAAAGCGCTGGATAAAAGCGCGCTGGAGCCGGTGTATCGCGCGGAAGTGGCGCGTCTGTTTGACAGCGAGCTGGAAGTGATTGCCGGTGCGAATGCATTACTGGACGCGGTGGCGATTCCGATGTGCGTCGTTTCTAACGGCCCCGTCAGCAAAATGCAACACTCTTTGGGCAAACTTGGAATGCTACATCACTTTCCTGAAAAACTGTTTAGCGGCTATGACATCCAACGCTGGAAGCCCGATCCGGCGATAATGTACCATGCAGCTAAAGCGCTCAATGTCGATCCGGCAAACTGTATTCTGGTGGATGATTCCACCGCCGGGGCGCAATCTGGTATCGCGGCAGGGATGGAAGTATTTTACTTCTGCGCCGATCCGCATAACAAACCCATCGACCACCCAAAAGTGACTACGTTCACTGATTTGGCGCAGTTGCCAGAGCTGTGGCGCGCTCGCGGGTGGCATGTTACGCGTTAATCTAAACCACTAAACAGGATGTTTTTATGGCCCAGACACATCGCCCTCTACCGGTATTTAAATATCACCCGCAACCTCTGGAAACCGGGGTGTTCTCTGAAGACAAAACGGTCACCTGCGCCTGCTGTCAGCAGCCAACCCATGTCTACTACACCAATCCATTCTATACCCGGCAAGATGTCGACTATCTCTGCCCATGGTGTATTGCAGATGGTGCAGCCGCAGAGAAATTTGGCGGCAGCTTTCAGGATGAATCCTCTCTGGAGGGCATTGAAAGCGAGTTCGACGACGAAGGCGAATTTACCGGCTTTAAAAATCCCTGGCCGGAAGCCAGCGTGATTGAATTGACCGAAAGAACACCGGGATATTGTGGCTGGCAGCAGGAGTACTGGCTGGCGCACTGTAATGATTTCTGCGCCTTCGAAGGGTACGTTGGCTGGAAAGAGATTGCCGACAAGTTGGATCAATTTGCCGATCTGCGGGCCGACTGCAATGCTTTCGGCATAGATTACGAGAAGCTCCCCGAATACCTGCTTGATGGCGGTGATTGCCAGGGTTATCTCTTCCGCTGCCTGCATTGTGGGAAACTGCGGCTGTGGGCCGATTTCTCCTGATGGAGAGCGACAGGAGCACAACAGATGTCTGAATTACTTGCACGTTACCAGGGTTGCCTGCTTGGGCTAGCCGCAGGTGATGCGGTTGGTACAACGGTGGAGTTTAGCGCGAAGGACTCTTTTCCTCCCGTGACGGGGATGGAAGGCGGCGGCCCGTTTCATTTACAAGCCGGGCAGTGGACTGACGATACATCAATGGCGCTGTGCCTTGCGGAAAGCCTGGTCACCTGTAACGGGTTTAACGCAAAGGATCAGATGAACCGTTATCTGAACTGGTGGAAATGGGGCTATTTAAGCTCTACGGGCCACTGCTTTGATATCGGCATGACCGTTGCCAATGCGTTGCAGAAGTTCGCCAATGATGGCGAACCGTTTGCTGGTTCCAGCAACCCGCGAACGGCTGGCAACGGCTCGCTGATGCGTCTGGCTCCTGTGGTGCTGTGGTTCTTTCCTCATGAAGCACAAGTGCTGGAGTATGCGGAAGCGTCTTCACGTACCACACACGCCGCGCCGGAAGCGCTCGCCAGTTGTCGTCTGTTCGCGCAACAGCTTATGAATGCCTTACAGGGAAAAAATAAGCTGGAAACACTGACCGACATCGCGCAGTTACCGGAGCAGGAAAACCTGCGCCATATTGCGGAAGGTCGCTATCTGCAAAAAACGCGCGCGGAGATTTTTGGAACCGGTTACTGCGTGCAGAGCCTGGAAGCCGCGCTATGGTGTTTCGCCAAAGGCAACGATTTTGAAGAAACCATACTGCTGGCAACCAATCTGGGTGATGATGCGGATACGACTGCCGCCATTGCCGGGCAACTGGCTGGCGCGTTTTACGGAGTAAACGGTATTCCGCAAGCGTGGCGTGACAAACTCTGGCAGTACGAGGATATCGATACGCTGGCAAGAAAACTGCTGACAAAATCGGTCTGAAACAAAAACCCCCTCATCGCAGAGGGGGTTTTCTTATCACTCTTTAGGATCTTTTCCAGCCAGCAGCTTATCCAGTTCATCGCCGCCAACGTGGCGGAAGTCCTGCCCCTTCACGAAGTAGAAAATGTATTCACAAATATTCTGGCAACGGTCGCCGATACGCTCGATAGAACGGGCGCAGAACAGCGCGGTCAGCACACTTGGAATGGTGCGCGGATCTTCCATCATGTAGGTCATTAACTGACGCACAATGCCTTCATATTCCTGATCCACTTTTTTATCTTCGCGGTAGATACGCACCGCTTCGTCCAGATCCATTCGGGCGAACGCGTCCAGCACATCATGCAGCATCTGCACAGTGTGGCGGCCCAGCGATTCAAGGCTTACCAGCAGCGGTTGGTGTTGCTGGGAGAATTTCTCCAGCGCGGTACGGCAGATTTTATCCGCCACATCGCCAATACGTTCCAGCTCAGCGATGGTTTTAATGATCGCCATCACCAGACGTAAATCGCTCGCCGTCGGCTGACGCTTGGCGATAATGCGCACACAGGCTTCGTCGATGGTGACTTCCATCATGTTAACTTGTTTGTCGCCCTCAACAACGCGCTTAGCCAGCTCGCTGTCCTGGTTGTGCATGGCGGTGATAGCGTCAGAAAGCTGCTGCTCCACCATTCCACCCATGGTCATTACCTGAGTGCGAATGCTTTCCAGCTCAGCGTTGAACTGCCCGGAAATATGTTTGTTAAGGTTGAGATTGTCCATGGTGCACTCCAAATGCCCGCCAGATTTCACGTTGTAACAGGGTTGCTGAGATCTTCACTGCTCAGCAAATCAACCATAGCGCCCGGTAATGTAGTCTTCCGTTTGCTTCTTCTTCGGCTTCGTGAACAGATCATCTGTATTGCTGAACTCAATCAACTCACCGAGGTACATAAATGCCGTGTGATCGGAACAGCGCGCTGCCTGCTGCATGTTGTGCGTCACGATTACCACGGTGTAATCCTGTTTAAGCTCTGTAATCAGCTCTTCGATACGACCGGTTGAGATCGGATCAAGCGCTGAACAGGGTTCATCAAGCAACAGTACTTCCGGGCGGATCGCGATGCCGCGGGCGATGCACAGACGCTGCTGCTGGCCACCGGAGAGAGAGTACCCGCTCTGGTGCAGCTTATCTTTGGTTTCGTTCCATAATGCGGCCTTAGTCAAAGCCCACTGCACACGCTCGTCCATATCCGGGCGTGAAAGCTTCTCAAACAGGCGCACACCGAAAGCAATGTTGTCGTAAATCGACATCGGGAACGGCGTTGGCTTCTGAAACACCATCCCCACTTTCGCGCGCAGCAGCGCAATATCCTGCGTATTGGTCAGAATGTTGTCGCCATCCAGCAGGATCTCACCTTCCGCGCGCTGCTCAGGATAAAGCTCAAACATTTTGTTAAAAGTACGCAGCAGCGTGGATTTACCGCAGCCCGACGGCCCGATAAACGCCGTCACCTGATTTTTGGCAATATCCAGGCTGATGTTTTTCAGTGCATGGAATTTGCCGTAGTAGAAGTTCAAATCGCGAACTTGAATCTTATCCGGCGTCGTTTCAACCATACTCATTTATCTCTTTCCTCAACTCGACACCGCTTTCGCCGCGTCGCAAAAATTAACCGTGTTTACTCTTCGCGAAAATGACGCGCGCCAGAATATTTAACAACAGTACGCAGAGAGTGATAATCAGCACCCCGGCCCAGGCCAGCTGCTGCCACTCGGCAAACGGGCTCATAGCGAATTTGAAAATCGTCACCGGCAAGTTAGCGATAGGCTGCATCATATCGGTGCTCCAGAACTGGTTGGAGAGCGCCGTAAACAGTAACGGAGCCGTTTCACCTGCGATGCGCGCAACGGCCAGCAGCACGCCGGTCATAATTCCGGAAACCGAAGCTTTTAGGGTAATCGCGGAAATCATCTTCCATTTCGGCGTCCCGAGTGCGTAAGCCGCTTCACGCAGGCTGTCCGGCACCAATTTCAGCATGTTTTCCGTGGTACGGATGACAATCGGTACCTGCAACAACGCCAGCGCAATCACACCGGCCCAACCAGAGAAGTGCTGCATCTGAGCGACGACAAGGGTGTAAACGAACAGACCCACCACGATGGAAGGCGCTGAAAGCAGAATGTCGTTGATAAAACGGATAATTTCAGCAAGCCACGATTTACGGCCATACTCCGCAAGATAAATCCCGGCCATAATGCCCAGCGGTGTTCCGACAACCGTCGCCCAGAAAATTAACAGGCCACTGCCCACCAGGGCGTTAGCCAGACCACCGCCCGCCGTATTTGGCGGCGGCGTCATTTCGGTAAACATCGCCACTGACATACCGTCAATACCGCGCGTAACCGTGGACAGTAGGATCCAAATCAACCAAAACAAACCGAAGGCCATGGTCGCCATCGACAATGTCAGGGCAATACGGTTTTTCAAACGGCGGCGCGCCTGCATTTTGCGACGCGATTCGGCCAGCTGCGAGGTGCTTTGCATTTCAAGCGTAGCCATTAGCGTGCCCCCTCGTTTTTCGCCAGGCGCATGATCATAAATTTAGAAATGGCCAGCACGATAAAGGTGATCACGAACAGGATAAGCCCCAGTTCCATCAATGCCGCAACATGCAAGCCCGATTCGGCTTCGGCGAACTCGTTCGCCAGCGCGGAGGTAATACTGTTGCCAGGCATAAACAGCGAAGCACTGTCGAGCTGGTAGGTGTTACCGATGATAAAGGTCACCGCCATGGTTTCACCCAGTGCGCGCCCCAGACCTAGCATCACGCCGCCAATCACCCCGTTTTTGGTAAATGGCAACACGATGCGCCAGATAACTTCCCAGGTGGTACAGCCAATGCCGTAGGCCGACTCTTTCATCATTACCGGTGTTTGTTCGAATACATCGCGCATTACCGCCGCAATGTACGGAATAATCATAATGGCGAGGATCACCCCAGCGGCCAGAATACCGATACCAAATGCGGGGCCGGAAAACAGCGCACCGACAAAAGGAATGTTGGAGAGGACATTGCCCACCGGCTCCTGGAAGTAGGTCGCAAACAGCGGAGCGAAAATAAACAGCCCCCACATGCCGTAAACGATACTCGGGATCGCCGCCAGTAGCTCAATAGCAATACCCAGTGGGCGTTTCAGCCAGTTTGGCGACAGCTCCGTCAAAAACAGCGCGATACCAAAACTCACCGGAACAGCGATCAACAGCGCGATGACGGAGGTAACAATGGTGCCGTAAATCGGTACCAGTGCCCCATAGATGTCATTCGGTGCATCCCACTCTTTGGTCCACAGGAAAGAAAAACCAAACTTCTGAATGCTTGGCCATGAGGAGAAAATCAGGGACACGATAATGCCGCTGAGCAGCAATAACACAATCAGCGCAGCCAGTCTTACCAGTGCGCTGAATAACATGTCGCCTTTTTTACCCGGGGGATTAAATGCCGGCTTGGTTGCAGCCATAAATTACTCTTCAGTTTAACGTCTTACGAATTTGCCCGCAGGCACTTGCGCTTGCCGGGCCTACAGAAGATCTGTAAGGCGGATGGTGTAAGCGCCATCCGCCATGTTCTTCAAAAACTTGCGCTTAGTACAGCGCTTTACCGCTACTGTCTTTCACGTTGACTTTCCAGGCTGCGCGAACTTGTTCAACAACGCTATCCGGCAGGGTTGCGTAGTCGAGGTCGTTAGCTTGTTTGCCGCCTTTTTTGTAAGCCCAGTCAAAGAATTTCAGCACTTCAGCGCCTTGCTCAGGTTTAGCCTGCTCTTTGTGCACCAGAATGAACGTGGTGGAGGTGATTGGCCACACATCCGCACCTTTCTGGTTAGTCAGATCCTGCGCGAAAGACTTGCTCCAGTCGATATCTTTGGCTGCGTTGGAGAAGCTGGTTTCCGTCGGGCTAACCGCTTTACCATCGGCAGAGAGCAGCTTGGTGTAGGTCAGGTTGTTCTGCTTAGCGTAAGCATATTCAACGTAACCGATAGAACCCGGCAGACGCTGAACGAACGCCGCGATACCGTCGTTACCTTTACCGCCAAGACCGGTCGGCCAGTTAACAGTAGAACCAGAACCCACTTTAGATTTCCACTCTTCATTCACTTTCGCCAGATAGCTGGTGAAAACGAAGGAGGTGCCGGAACCATCAGCGCGGCGAACCACAGCGATGTTCTGCGAAGGCAGTTTCAGGCCAGGGTTGAGTTTGGCGATGGCCGCATCATCCCATTTTTTGATGTTGCCCAGGTAGATGTCACCCAGGGTTTTGCCGTCCAGCACCAGCTCACCGGATTTAACACCCGGGACGTTGATTGCCAGCACGATACCGCCGATCACGGTTGGGAACTGGAACAGGCCTTCCTGAGCCAGTTTGTCGTCAGACAGCGGGGCATCGGACGCACCGAAATCAACAGTTTTAGCAGTAATTTGTTTAACGCCACCAGAAGAACCGATACCCTGGTAGTTAATCTTGTTACCTGTTTCTTTCTGGTAGGTATCAGCCCACTTGGCATACACCGGCGCCGGGAAAGTTGCGCCCGCGCCTGTCAGGCTGGCAGCTGCGTTTACAGCAAATGCACTCAGAGAAAAGGTCGCGGCGACAACAGTTGCGACAGTGGTACGCATAACGTTCATAATGTCTCCTGCAAGAATCGTAAATCGTTGTTTAGTGGCTACGATGAGCAAAATAGGACACTTTGATGACAGTTATATGCAATGATTGTTACTGTTTGATGACAGCAACGAATTACGGCCAGATTTAGCGAATGTTGGATGGTTTATCAGCAAGATAAAAAGTTTAATGACAATAAGGTGTCAGCAAAATTTTAGTTTTATGACACTCAAACCGTAGCTGAATTTGACAAGAAGTTCTAACTAAATGCGAGAAAAAGCCGCCGCTTATCAATTTATTTGCGCTTAGATTGCGTCAATGCCTGACGCCGAAATTGGGCTATTTTCAGCGATACGCGCCACTGCATCAGTTTTGTCAATTCAGGCCCATTCATCACTTTCCGCGCCAGCCATAACAGAACAATACCACTTCCCCAAAAAGCCAGAGACATTGTGGAAAACGGAGCAATGAGAAGCCATCCTGCCACTAGCACGTTGCAAACAAATAACAGCAACCAGACAGCCAGAAATAATTTCAAGGAGAGCGTACGCCCTTTTTCTATACCAATAAGTGCCACTCCCAGGATTAAAAATACCGCTACACCTACGATAAAGCCCAGGCCGCCAATGGCGGTTTTCACCGTCAGCGCAAGGCAGACATAGCTCAGTAGCAAGGCATAAAACACTACCGTTACGCTGCCATAAAAAGTTGTGCCGCCTCTGCCTGCAGGGTAGACCTTTGGCATCTCCCTGAATGCTTCCGCAGCCAGCTTCAACTGCGCCAGCTTGCGACCCGCGATTCCTGCATCCACGCCCCGGCAATAATTGATGAGTGCAAGCAACCTCGCACCCGCCATTTTTTCCAACAAACTCATGCGTATCCTTAAAAAAAGAGGCTGCCACCAGGCAACCTCTTTCTACACAATGACGAGCTTAAGACCTTATTCCACAGTAACCGATTTCGCCAGGTTACGCGGTTGATCCACGTCGGTGCCTTTGATCAGCGCAACGTGGTAAGCCAGCAGTTGCAGCGGCACGGTATAGAAGATTGGCGCGATCACCTCTTCAACATGCGGCATATCGATAATGTGCATATTGTCATTGCTGGTGAAACCGGCATCCTGATCGGCGAAGACATACAGCACGCCGCCACGGGCGCGAACTTCTTCGATATTGGATTTCAGTTTTTCCAGCAGTTCGTTGTTTGGCGCAACGACAATCACCGGCATATCGGCATCAATCAGCGCCAATGGGCCATGTTTCAACTCACCTGCGGCATACGCTTCGGCGTGAATGTAAGAGATCTCTTTCAGCTTCAGCGCGCCTTCCAGCGCGATCGGATATTGATCGCCACGGCCAAGGAACAGCGCATGATGCTTGTCAGAGAAATCTTCTGCCAGCGCTTCAATGCGTTTATCCTGCGACAACATCTGCTCAATGCGGCTCGGCAGCGCCTGCAAACCATGAACGATATCGTGCTCAATGGCCGCATCCAGCCCTTTCAGGCGGCTCAGTTTCGCCACCAGCATCAGCAATACGGTGAGCTGAGTGGTGAACGCTTTGGTTGATGCAACGCCGATTTCCGTACCGGCATTGGTCATCATCGCCAGATCGGATTCACGCACCAGCGAGGAACCCGGAACGTTACAAATGGCCAGCGAACCCAGATACCCCAGTTCTTTCGACAAACGCAGCGCCGCCAGCGTATCCGCCGTTTCACCAGACTGCGACAGTGTGATCATCAGGCTATTGCGACGCACCGCAGATTTGCGATAGCGGAACTCAGAAGCGATTTCGACATCGCACGGAACGCCAGCCAGCGCTTCAAACCAGTAGCGGGAAACCATTCCGGAATTATAAGACGTACCGCAGGCAACAATCTGAATATGCTCAACTTTTGACAGCAGTTCGTTGGCATTCGGCCCCAGTTCGCTCAGATCCACTTCACCGTGGCTGATGCGGCCGGTCAGGGTATTTTTGATGGCGTTCGGCTGTTCGTAGATCTCTTTCTGCATGTAATGGCGGTAAATACCTTTATCGCCAGCGTCATATTGCAGATTAGATTCGATCTCAGGGCGCTTAACCTGCGTGCTGGATTTATCAAAAACAGTCACGCTACGGCGGGTGACTTCAGCAATATCGCCCTCTTCAAGGAAAATAAAGCGGCGGGTCACTGGCAGCAACGCCAGTTGATCGGATGCAATAAAGTTTTCGCCCATGCCAAGGCCAATAACCAGCGGGCTGCCAGAACGCGCTGCCAGCAGCGTGCTGGGATCGCGGGTATCCATTATGACCGTGCCATATGCACCGCGTAACTGAGGGATAGTGCGCAACACGGCTTCACGCAGTGTGCCACCTTGCTCCAGCTCCCAATGAACAAGGTGCGCGATAACTTCGGTATCCGTTTCAGAAACAAACACATAACCGCGCGCTTTTAACTCTTCACGCAGCGGTTCATGGTTTTCGATAATACCGTTATGCACCACAACAATATGGTCAGAAACATGCGGATGCGCATTCCCTTCAGACGGTTCACCGTGTGTTGCCCAGCGGGTGTGCGCAATACCGGTTCCACCATGCAGTGGGTGTTCTTCCGCCGCCTGAGAGAGCATCTGAACTTTACCGAGACGACGCAGGCGAGTCATATGACCTTGTGCATCAACCACTGCCAGACCGGCAGAATCATAACCACGGTATTCCAGACGACGAAGGCCTTCGAGAAGGATTTCAGCTACATCACGTTGCGCGACTGCGCCAACAATTCCACACATATTTTTTGATTCCGATTTTGGCATTATGCCTTTTGTTGTCGGTCAACCTGTTTACACATCATGCTTCAACGCTGCCTTTGTACAACGCGAATTATTGGGTGTAAGTGTCCGATTACCGGACTCCCCGAGCCTTGTAGAGAGTGGGGTTATTTTTATAGGTACTGCATTTGGGCGGGGGAATTATCTTTCCCCTCATACCTGAAATCGTTACTTCTTCTTCACCGGACGTTGCCAGCCCTGTTTCTGGACCTGCGGCACGCGGCTTAAAACCAGTTCATTTTCGTTAACGTTGCGCGTCACCGTGGTACCAGCGGCAATCGTCGCACCTTTGCCGACCGTGACAGGTGCCACCAGCTGCGTATCAGAACCAACAAACACATCATCACCGATGATGGTTTTATGTTTGTTTGAGCCGTCATAGTTACAGGTGATGACGCCTGCGCCGACGTTCACGTTGTCGCCAATTTCCGCATCGCCCAGATAGCTCAGATGCCCGGCTTTAGAGCCTTTTCCCAGACGCGCTTTTTTCATTTCCACAAAGTTGCCGACATGCGCGCCAACCAGCAATTCAGCGCCCGGGCGCAAACGCGCAAAAGGACCGATGGTACATTCCGCTTCCAGACGAGCATCTTCCACAACGCTGTACGGGCTGATTTCGCAATCATCGCCAATTTCGCTGTTTTTCAGGATACAACCGGCACCGATCTTCACGCGATGACCGAGCTTAACGTGCCCTTCAATGATGACGTTAGCATCGATCTCGACATCCCGCCCATGTTCCAGCGTACCGCGCAGATCGAAACGCGCTGGATCGCGCAACATAACGCCTGCCAGCAGCAATTTCTCGGCTTCTTCAGACTGGTAAGCACGTTCCAGACGTGACAACTGAAGACGATTGTTAACGCCTTCCACTTCGCTCAGGCGCTGCGGGTGAACAGCGACAATTTCACGCCCTTCCTGATAAGCCAGCGCAATGATATCGGTGATGTAGTATTCACCCTGTGCATTGTTGTTGTTGAGCTTGCCAAGCCAGCGTTTCATATCGCCACCATTGGCGATCAAAATACCGGTATTGATTTCATTAATCTTACGCTGGTCTTCACTGGCATCTTTCTGCTCAATAATGCCGGTCACGACGCCGTTTTCGCGCGTGATACGGCCATATCCAGAAGGGTCATCCAGAACCACAGTTAACAAACCGATCCCACCTTGCGGTTTTGCAGCACGCAGACGTTCCAGTGTTTCCACCGAAATCAGCGGCACATCGCCGTAGAGCATGAGAATATCTTCGTCATCAGCAAAGAACGGTGCAGCCTGCTGCATCGCATGGCCAGTACCCAACTGTTCAGCTTGTAAAACCCAATTAAGTTTATCGTCAGAAAGGCGTTGTTTGAGCAGATCGCCACCGTGGCCATACACCAGATGAACGTGGTTCGCGCCAAGAACAGTTGCGGTATCAATGACATGCTGAACCATTGCTTTCCCTGCAAGCGTATGCAGCACCTTGGGAAGATCGGAATACATGCGTGTGCCTTTGCCCGCAGCAAGGATCACCACACTCATTTTTGTGTTCAACATATGCGTCCTGACTCTATTTTGGGAAAGAAGTAAACCTCTTTCGCGTTGAAAATTCTACATATTTTGCAGCATGAAATGGATTGCCGACGAAACGCTCAAGTTCCGTTGTTACAAGCCATTTGAAGGCTATTTGGTGCGCAGAGTAAATCAGTTTGCCGCTGAAAAATAGCACCATTTCCCGCTGGTGCTAATTCATACAATGAGTTAGCCATTATTTTCATCCTGAATAAAGATCGCACAAAAACAAAACAGCGTTTTAATCATCAAAGAGTGTGACGAACAAAAAAGAAACAGCGTTTCATCTTGATGATAATGGCAGGCAATTATCAATCAGGAGAATAGAATGAATTATAAAATACCTCTGGCCCTCACGGTTTGCAGTTCGCTGATTTCCATTCCTGCGTTGGCTGCAGCAGCCCCCGTCTGGAAAGCTATTGCTTTTGGGCAATCTACCGACGTGAATTTCTCATCGAACGTGTTACCAGAAAAAATTGGCGTCAATGATGTCACCATCGCTGGTAAAAAGCTCTCTGTGGCGGATGAGGCAGATTTAACGAATCCGATCACCATTGAAAGCCGCGGCGGCAAAATCGCTAATTCCCACGAAGGGCTGACGTTTTTTTATACCCAGCTTCCCAGTAACGAAAATTTTGTTTTACAGGCAACCATTACCGTTGAGCAGTTCGGGCCGGAAAACGGTGCAAAACCCGCAGCGCAGGAAGGTGCAGGTTTGCTGGTACGAGACGTGTTAGGAAATCCACGCCAGCAGCCGCTGAAGGAGGGTTATGAAGAGTTTCCGGCGGCATCGAATATGGTGATGAACGCCATTATGACGCAGGATAAAAAAGATAATTTCCGCGTGAAGATGCAAGCGATTACCCGCGAGGGGATTAGTCAGCCGTGGGGGAACGCAGGTGCTGCAATCTCGAAACAGAGTTACCAGGAAGAGGTTGATCTTCGCCAGACGCCAACCTTCCGCCTGAAATTAGAACGTACCAACGACGGTTTTATTAGCGCATGGGCACCGCAGGGCAGTGATAAATGGGTCAGCCGCAGCGTACCGCGCGCCGATCTGATTTCGGTACAAAATAAGGACCACTATTACGTGGGTTTTTTTGCTTCACGTAACGCCAAAATCGTGGTCAGCAATGCCACATTGACCACCAGCAAAGCCCAGACCATTGACTCGAAGCCCTGGCAGGCTAAGCCGTTGCCGGTTGTCGTACAAATAGCCTCTCCCACACAAAGCATTGGCGAAGCCTACACGATACAGGCACGCGCTAATTATGATGGCTTGTTTAGCGTTCGGCAGAATGAAGTGGTGATCGGTAATGAAAAACCGGTGAAAGCAGGAGAAATGTATAGCCTGCCGACCCACCTGGCGGCAGAGAACACTTTTGCACTGACCTTTACGCCGACAAGCGGCAAAGAGACAACCCCCATTTCGCAGACGTTCAACGTCGAAAGGGTGGCCGGAACCACTGTTTCAACGCTGTATGTCGCAGCTGATGGTAAAGCAGATGGTGAAGGCACCGTTGCATCGCCTCTTGATTTACCGACTGCAATCTCTCTGTTGCCGCCAGGCGGGACGATTAACCTGAAAGCCGGAGATTATGCCCGGGCAGAGATCCCACTCACCGCCAGCGGCTTGCGTGATAAACAAAAAACGCTGCAAGCCGATGGCAAAGTGGTGATCCACGGTTTACTGGTTGATGCCAGCTACTGGCATATCAAAGGCATTGAAGTTACTGATAAAAGCCTGCGCGTGCAGGGTAGCCATAACGTGATAGAAAAAATGGTCGCCTGGCGTAATGACGATACCGGCATTCAAATTTCCTCACCGGAAAACATTGGTCGTGCATTGTGGGCGAGCCATAACCGCGTGATCGACTCGGAGTCCTGGGGGAATGAAGATCCGGGTAAAATAAATGCTGACGGTTTCGCTGTGAAGATGCGCGTCGGTGACGGTAACCGCCTGGAGAGATGCTACTCCCATGACAATATTGATGACGGTTTTGATTTGTTTAACAAGATTGAGGACGGTGGCAACGGTGTTGTGGTGATCGAGAATTCTATTGCCCGCAACAATACCAGCAACGGTTTCAAACTAGGGGGAGAAGGACAGCCTGTCGCGCATCAGGTGCGTAACAGCAAAGCGATAGGTAACCATCTGGACGGTTTCACCGACAACTTTAACCCTGGCGCGTTGGTGGTAGAAAACAATATCGCTGCGGATAATCAACGCTTTAACTTTATTTTCCGCCCAAGTCCCTACGGTGATGCGTCTACCCAGGGGAAATTCACCAACAATAAATCTGTGCGCAGTGCGCCGGGTCGCTATGACGATGCGGTGGTCGGAAATATTGATGAGACGAATTATTTTATAGTGAAAGGGCAGAGTGTGAATAAGAAGGGGAAAGCGTTGGATAGCGGGGCGGTGCTGGCGGAACTGAAGATGTAGCCAGATGGCGCTCGCTTATCACACAACGGTAAGCGTGGCGCCACTCGGCATATCAGCAATTACTGATTGAACGTACCGAAAGAGATGTTCATGTTGCTGAAGAGAGCGATGATTTTGTTGATCAGTTTCATAATGGTTTCCTGCTTTGACTGAAGGTTATTTTCTGTGATGAACTTCACAAAAAAGAGTCTACGCTTCATTTTTTAACCGATCAACATTTTTGTGACGCACATCACAAAATAATAAAACACACTTTCAGTTTCATATTTTGTGGAACACTGCCATAAAAAAAGCCAGCCTGGAAACCAGACTGGCTTTTTAACGTTCAAGCCGGTGTTACATCGCTTTTTTGGTCAACTCGATAACACGCAGTTTCGCGATGGCTTTCGCCAGCTCCGCAGACGCCTGAGCGTAATCCACGTCACCGTGAGAGCTATTAATGTGCTCTTCTGCTTTACGCTTCGATTCCAGGGCTCGCGCTTCGTCGAGATCCTGGCCACGAATAGCGGTATCAGCCAGAACGGTCACACTGCTCGGTTGCACTTCAAGAATGCCGCCGGACAGATAGATAAACTCTTCATGACCGAACTGTTTTACGATGCGGATCATACCAGGCTTAATGGCGGTGAGCAGCGGTGCGTGACCCGGGAAAATACCCAGTTCACCTTCACTGCCCGTTACCTGGATTTTTTCGACCAGACCAGAGAACATTTGTTGCTCTGCGCTGACGACGTCCAGGTGGTAAGTCATTGCCATATCACCCTCCGATTAAGGCGTTAAAGTTTTTTGGCTTTTTCCACTGCTTCTTCGATGGAACCAACCATGTAGAACGCCTGCTCCGGCAGGTGATCGTATTCGCCTTCCATAATGCCTTTAAAGCCACGGATGGTGTCTTTCAGGGAGACGTATTTGCCCGGAGAACCGGTAAATACTTCCGCTACGAAGAACGGCTGGGACAGGAAGCGCTGGATCTTACGTGCGCGAGCTACCACCAGTTTGTCTTCTTCAGACAGCTCATCCATACCCAGGATGGCGATGATGTCTTTCAGTTCCTGATAACGTTGCAGCAGAGACTGTACGCCACGCGCGGTGTCGTAGTGCTCCTGACCAACAACCAGCGGATCCAGCTGACGGCTGGTGGAATCCAGCGGGTCAACAGCCGGGTAGATACCCAGAGACGCGATCTGACGGCTCAGTACCACGGTTGCATCAAGGTGCGCAAAGGTGGTGGCTGGTGATGGGTCAGTCAAGTCATCCGCAGGTACGTATACAGCCTGAACGGAGGTGATAGAACCGGTTTTGGTGGAGGTGATACGTTCCTGCAGAACGCCCATCTCTTCCGCCAGCGTCGGCTGGTAACCTACCGCTGAAGGCATACGGCCCAGCAGTGCGGATACTTCAGTACCGGCGAGGGTATAACGGTAGATGTTGTCAACGAACAACAGAACGTCACGACCTTCATCACGGAATTTCTCAGCCATGGTCAGGCCGGTCAGCGCAACGCGCAGACGGTTTCCCGGCGGCTCGTTCATCTGGCCGTAAACCAGGGATACTTTATCCAGAACGTTGGAGTCGGTCATTTCGTGGTAGAAGTCGTTACCCTCACGAGTACGTTCACCCACGCCCGCAAACACAGAGTAACCGGAGTGCTCGATCGCAATGTTACGAATCAGCTCCATCATGTTTACGGTTTTACCTACACCCGCACCACCGAACAGACCAACTTTACCGCCCTTAGCGAACGGACACATCAGGTCAATAACTTTGATGCCGGTTTCCAGCAGTTCCTGAGAGCTGGAGAGCTCTTCATAGGAAGGTGCCGCGCGGTGAATTGCCCAACGCTCTTCTTCACCGATGTCGCCTTTCATGTCGATCGGCTGACCGAGCACGTTCATGATACGACCCAGTGTAGCTTTACCTACCGGGACTTCGATCGGGTGCGCAAGGTCATTAACTTCCAGACCACGACGCAGACCGTCAGAAGAACCCATGGCGATGGTACGTACGATACCGCCGCCGAGCTGCTGCTGAACTTCCAGCACCAGCGTCTCGTTACCATTTTTAACCTCAAGAGCATCGTACACGCGCGGTACGGCATCCTGAGGGAATTCGACGTCAACTACGGCGCCGATTACCTGGACAATTTTTCCAGTAGCCATCATGAATCCTCTACGAATTAACCTGGTTATACCGCGGATGCACCACCGACGATTTCGGTGAGTTCCTGAGTAATGCTGGCCTGACGAGCTTTGTTGTATACCAACTGCAGCTCTTTAATCAGGCTGCCGCCATTGTCGGTCGCGGCTTTCATCGCCACCATACGTGCGGCCTGCTCGCTGGCCAGGTTTTCCACAACACCCTGGTAAACCTGAGATTCAACATAACGACGCAGGAGAGTGTCCAGCAGCGCTTTTGGATCAGGTTCATACAGATAATCCCAGGATTTACGCTTCAACTCTTCATCTTCTGCAGCCGGTAACGGCAGCAGCTGAGTGATGGTCGGAACCTGAGACATAGTGTTGATAAATTTGTTGCTAACAATATAAAGCTTGTCGAGACGACCTTCGTCGTAGGCTTGCAACATCACTTTTACCGGGCCGATCAGTTCTGACAAGGACGGGTTATCACCCATGCCCGTCACCTGAGCGACAACGTTGCCACCTACGGAATTAAAGAAAGAGACGCCTTTAGAGCCGATCATCGCGAGTTCGCTCTGAACGCCTTTATCGGACCATGCTTTCATATCCGCCAGCAGTTTTTTGAACAGGTTAATGTTCAAACCACCGCACAGACCACGGTCGGTCGACACCACCAGGTAGCCCACGCGTTTAACGTCGCGTTCTTCCAGGTATGGGTGCTTATATTCCAGATTACCGTTTGCAAGGTGACCAATCACTTTGCGCATGGTATCTGCATAAGGACGGCTGGACGCCATGCGATCCTGCGATTTACGCATTTTGGAAGCGGCGACCATCTCCATCGCTTTAGTGATCTTCTGCGTGTTCTGGACGCTTGCGATCTTACTACGTATCTCTTTTGCGCCGGCCATGAGCTTCTCCTCAATGCCTTGCGGCCTGCCCTAAGACAAGCCGCCAGACGTTACCAGGATTGGGTTGCTTTGAAGGAATCGAGGAGGCCTTTCAGCTTGCCTTCGATTTCGTCGTTATAGCCACCGGACTGGTTGATCTCTTGCATCAGCGGAGCGTGATCACGGTCAGCGAAAGCCAACAGAGCGGCTTCGAAGCTACCGATTTTCGCCAGTTCCACATCTTCGAGGTAACCACGCTCAGCCGCGAACAGCACCAGGCCCTGTTGTGCAACAGACATAGGGGCATACTGTTTCTGTTTCAGCAGCTCGGTCACTTTCTGACCATGGCTCAGCTGTTTACGGGTCGCTTCATCCAGATCGGAAGCGAACTGAGAGAACGCCGCCAGTTCACGATACTGCGCCAGTGCGGTACGAATACCACCGGACAGTTTCTTGATGATCTTGGTCTGAGCTGCACCACCCACACGAGATACGGAGATACCCGGGTTAACTGCCGGACGAATACCGGAGTTAAACAGGTTGGTTTCCAGGAAGATCTGACCATCGGTAATAGAAATTACGTTGGTCGGAACGAACGCAGAAACGTCACCCGCCTGGGTTTCGATGATCGGCAGCGCGGTCAGAGAACCGGTTTTACCTTTCACTTCACCTTTGGTGAAGTTTTCAACGTATTCAGCATTAACGCGGGATGCGCGCTCCAGCAGACGAGAGTGGAGATAGAATACGTCGCCCGGGAATGCTTCACGTCCTGGCGGACGACGGAGCAGCAGGGAAACCTGACGGTAAGCGACAGCCTGTTTAGACAGGTCATCGTATACGATCAGCGCATCTTCACCGCGGTCACGGAAGTATTCGCCCATTGCGCAACCGGCATACGGCGCCAGGTATTGCAGTGCAGCAGATTCAGAAGCGGTAGCCACAACAACGATGGTGTTGGACAGTGCGCCGTGCTCTTCCAGCTTACGTACCACGTTAGAAATGGTAGAGGCTTTCTGGCCGATAGCGACGTATACGCATTTGATGCCGGAATCGCGCTGGTTGATGATCGCATCGATTGCCATCGCGGTTTTACCGGTCTGACGGTCACCGATGATCAATTCACGCTGACCACGACCGATTGGGATCATGGCATCAACGGATTTATAACCCGTCTGTACCGGCTGATCGACGGACTGACGATCAATAACGCCCGGGGCGATAACTTCGATTGGCGAGAAGCCATCGTTATCAACCGGACCTTTACCGTCGATCGGCGCGCCCAGGGTGTTGACCACACGGCCAAGCAGGCCACGGCCAACAGGAACTTCCAGAATACGGCCAGTACACTTAACCTTCATGCCTTCGGCGAGGTCAGCGTACGGACCCATCACAACCGCACCTACGGAGTCGCGCTCCAGGTTCAGTGCGATAGCGTAACGGTTACCCGGCAGAGAAATCATCTCGCCCTGCATACAATCGGCCAGGCCGTGGATGCGGATAACACCGTCACTTACAGAAACAATAGTACCTTCGTTGTGAGCTTCGCTCACAACACTGAACTGAGCAATGCGCTGCTTGATCAGTTCGCTGATTTCGGTGGAATTCAGTTGCATGCTCCAGTCCCCTTAAGACTGCAAGACGTCTGCAAGGCGTTCAAGACGGCCGCGTACGCTGCCATCAATGACCATATCACCCGCTCGGATGATTACGCCTGCCATTACAGACTTATCGATATTGCAATTCAGCTTCACTTTGCGTGACAGACGTTTTTCCATCGCAGCGCGGATTTTCGAAAGCTGTTCTTCACTCAGTGCGATCGCGGAAGTCACTTCGACTTCGGCGATTGCCTCGCTGGCTGCGCGTAACTGAATAAACTGCTCAAGAACATCAGGAAGCACTTTGATTCGACCATTTTCAGCCATCACCCGGATCAGGTTCTGACCTTTGTCGTCAAGTTGCTCCCCACAGACTGCGATAAACGACTTAGCGAGCGTTTCCGGTGCTAACGCGCCGGAGATAAGCTCTGCCATGTCTTCATTTTTCGTCACCTCGGCGGCAAACGCCAGCATGTCCTGCCAGCGATCAACGCTCTGAGTTTCGACGGCAAAGTCAAAAGCTGCTTTGGCGTAGGGGCGAGCTACCGTTACAAATTCAGACATCAGCCCCTCCTCCTTACAGTTCAGCGACCAGTTTATTCACGATGTCGCTGTTAGCAGCTTCATCCACGGAACGCTCGATGATTTTCTCGGCGCCGGCTACTGCCAGCAGAGCCACTTGCTTACGCAGCTCTTCGCGGGCACGTTTGCGTTCGGCGTCAATTTCCGCCTGCGCCTGCGCCACGATTTTGGTACGTTCCTGCTCGGCTTCTGCTTTCGCTTCGTCCAGGATCTGAGAACGACGTTTGTTCGCCTGTTCAATGATTACCTGAGCTTCAGCTTTCGCTTTTTTCAGCTGGTCGGTCGCATTGGCCTGTGCAAGGTCAAGGTCCTTTTTAGCTCGTTCTGCGGAAGCAAGGCCGTCAGCAATTTCTTTCTGACGTTTTTCGATGGCAGCCATTAACGGCGGCCATACGTACTTCATGCAGAACAGAACGAACAGGACAAACGCGATGGCCTGGCCGAGGATTGTTGCGTTTAGATTCACAGCACAATGCCTCTTATCTGGTTAACGTTCTAAACAATTGCTTGAAAAGCAACCCTTACTACGCGACAGCAAACATCACGTACAGACCCAGACCCACAGCGATCATCGGGATAGCATCCACCAGACCCATTACGATAAAGAACTGAGTACGCAGCAGAGGAATCAGATCCGGCTGACGCGCTGCGCCTTCCAGGAATTTACCCCCGAGGATGCCGATACCGATCGCAGCACCGATTGCCGCCAGACCCATCATCACAGCGGCAGCCAAGTACAGCAGATCCATATTCAGGTTTTCCATGACAGTCTCCAGTTTGTTTCAGTTAAAACGTAGTAGTGTTGTTAAAAATCAATGCTCTTCGGATGCCATCGACAGATAGACAATCGTCAGAACCATGAAGATAAAGGCTTGCAGCGTAATGATCAGGATGTGGAAAATGGCCCAAGGCACATTCAGAATCCACTGTGACCACCACGGCAGAAGACCCGCGATCAGAATGAAAATCAACTCACCCGCGTACATGTTGCCGAACAGTCGCAGACCGAGTGAAACCGGTTTGGACAGCAGGCTCACGCCCTCAAGGATAAGGTTTACCGGAATAAATACCGGATGGTTGAACGGCTGGAGAGTCAGCTCTTTAGCGAAACCGCCAATACCCTTCATTTTGATGCTGTAGAACAGAATCAGGATAAATACGCCCAGCGCCATCGACAGGGTGATGTTCACGTCAGCAGACGGCACCACGCGCAGTGCAGGCAGACCCAGGACGTGCTCGCCAATCCACGGAAGGAAGTCGATAGGCAAAAGATCCATCAGGTTCATCAGGAATACCCAGACGAAAATCGTCAGGGCCAGTGGTGCGATAAGCTTGCTTTTGCCGTGGTACATGTCTTTGACGCTACCATGAACAAAACCAATCACCAGCTCAATCGCCGTCTGGAATTTCCCTGGGACACCGCTGGTGGCTTTTTTCGCTACGCTACGGAACATCACCAGGAACAACAGACCCAGAACCACTGAGAAAAACATGGAGTCGATATTCAGCGTCCAGAAGGTGGCTGGGGGGTTATGCGGATCCACCAGCGAGAAGGTACGTAAGTCAATCTGAAGGTTATTCAGATGGTGACCGATGTACTCCTGCGGTGTTGAGTATTCTCCTGCAGACATGATGCCTCTTACCCTTTGTTGTTAATTACAGCAGGTGCCAGTATCTGAACAACCAGCACCGAAACCCACGTGACTATCAGCGGCAAAAAAGCCACCTTGAAAACCGCCAGCGCCACCACCAGTAACACGAATGTTATCAACACCTTGAGCGCTTCACCGAAGGCGAAGGTCCAGGCCACTCGGCCTTTAGCGGGTGTATGCGCCTGATGACGCCAGGCAAAAATCATAAACAACATATTCGGCAGTAAGACTGCCATACCTCCGCACACGGCGGAAATGCCCCAGAAGGGGTCTTTGAGGCTAAACAGCAATCCACTTGCCATTACTGCCAGAAACTGAATAAGCAGAAGCCTGCGAGCAACGTTTCGACTATAGAGCGACACAGACATTGCGTTTCTTAACTCCTGCTCCCTTTGAGGTATGCCGCGTGTCGTATAAAACGTTCTTTGAGGCCCGGAGTCAAGCATCAAAAAGCGGTCAAATTATACGGTGCGGTCTCGTGATTTCAAACAATAAGTAGCGAAAAGGTGAATAAATGTTTAAATATTTTTCCCAAGGGCTATTTTTAAACTTTTGCAGAAACTGTGAACCTTCGGGCAAAAGTGCAAATAACGCGAAATTCCTGATGATAAAGCGTGCACTCGGTCACAAAATAAACATTTATGCACCAGCCATATTTATCGCAGCGGGAATTTGATACTTTTCATCTTTCTGATATTTAAGCCGATTTATCACAACTCTTTTTAAAACACTCATATCTACTATGAAAACGTTTTATTGACATTTTTAATAATTATTTAACATCAATATTTCGTTATCGAGGCCGATTTTTAGCGGGCTGATATTTTCATAGTTGATTATTCCAGGCGTTAATAAATCTCTCATCGTTAAATGTCAGAAAAATCCTGGTAAAAATACGGTTAAATGTAACCGAACGTATCATCGTTTTTAATGCCGTTTTTTAACATCGCAGCAACCGCACGAATGATACATTTTTTGATAAAAATTAAACTTTATTTGCTTTAACGACGACCAAATGACGCTCGCCATCCAGGTGCGGAACATGCAGTTTAACAATAGTTTCTACACTCAAATCAGCGGGTAACAGCGCAATCTCCTCTTTCGGCATTAAACCTTTAAGCGCATAGAAGCGCCCTTCTTTGCCAGGCAAATGTCTGCACCAGCTAACCATGTCGTTCAGCGAAGCGAAAGCGCGGCTTATAACGCCGTCAAACGGCGGTTCTGCCGGGAAATCTTCGACACGGCTCTGCACCGGTTCGATATTGCCGAGTTTCAATTCATGCTGAACCTGGCGCAAAAACCGTACACGTTTGCCAAGGCTGTCGAGCAAAGTGAAGTGCGATTCAGGACGGACGATCGACAATGGAATGCCTGGTAATCCTGGGCCGGTCCCGACGTCAATAAAGCGTGAGCCTTGCAGGTAAGGCGCAACCACAACGCTATCGAGGATATGGCGGATCAACATCTCGTTGGGATCGCGCACGGAAGTCAGGTTGTACGCTTTGTTCCATTTGTGCAGCAGTTCGACGTAAGCCACCAGTTGCTGTTGCTGGTGATCGGACAACGAAATACCTGCTTCATTGAGCAGACGAGAGAGTTTGTTAAGCACGGTTGTTACCTGTGGAATTAAAATGCCCGGTAAAAACCGGGCAGAAAAGTAAGATTAGGCGCTACGGCGCAGCATACCTTGTTTTTTCAGCCACACCAGCAGAATGGAGATAGCCGCCGGGGTGATCCCGGAGATGCGTGATGCCTGGCCAATGGATGACGGTTTGTGATCGTTAAGCTTGGCGATCACTTCGTTGGACAGGCCGTTAACCTGGCGGTAATCCAGCGATGCGGGCAACAGCGTGTTCTCATTGCGCTGCTGTTTTTCGATCTCATCCTGCTGACGCGCGATGTAACCCTCGTATTTCACCTGGATTTCCACCTGCTCGGCAGCTTGCTGATCGTCCAGACCCGGAGCGAACGGAGCCAACTGAACCAGCTGCTCGTAGGTCATCTCGGGACGACGCAGCAGAGCTTCACCGCTGGCTTCGCGCGACAGTGGTGCGGTCAGATGCTCGTTTACCGCAGGCGCATGTTCAGACGCTGGTGATACCCACTGGGATTTCAGGCGCTGACGTTCACGCTCGATAGTCTCCAGTTTTTCGTTGAAACGCGCCCAGCGCGCGTCATCGACCAGGCCCAGCTCACGGCCCGCTTCCGTCAGGCGCAGATCGGCATTGTCTTCGCGCAGCATCAGGCGATATTCCGCGCGGGAGGTAAACATGCGGTACGGCTCTTTCGTACCCAGGGTGCAAAGATCGTCCACCAGAACGCCAAGGTAAGCCTGATCGCGGCGCGGCGCCCAACCCTCTTTTTCAGCAGAGAAGCGCGCGGCGTTCAGCCCCGCCAACAGCCCCTGTGCTGCAGCTTCTTCATATCCGGTGGTGCCGTTAATCTGGCCGGCAAAGAACAGACCCTGGATAAATTTGCTTTCCAGCGTCAGTTTCAGGTCGCGCGGATCGAAGAAGTCGTACTCAATGGCGTAGCCAGGGCGAACAATCTTCGCGTTTTCCATTCCCTGCATGGAGCGAACAATTTGCATCTGCACATCAAACGGCAGGCTGGTGGATATACCGTTCGGGTAAATTTCGTTTGAGGTCAGCCCTTCCGGCTCAAGGAAAATCTGGTGCTGATTGCGATCGGCAAAGCGCATGACTTTATCTTCGATCGACGGGCAGTAACGCGGACCGATCCCTTCGATAACACCAGCGTACATCGGGCTACGATCGAGGTTATTGCGGATCACATCGTGGGTTTTTTCATTGGTATGCGTGACGTAGCATGGAACCTGACGCGGGTGTTGAGCAGCGTTGCCCATAAACGAGAACACCGGCATCGGGTTATCGCCATGCTGCTGGGCCAGGACGCTAAAATCGATAGTGCGTGCGTCGATACGCGGCGGTGTTCCGGTTTTCAGGCGGCTGACGCGCAGCGGCAGTTCACGCAGACGGCGCGACAGCGGAATGGATGGCGGATCACCAGCCCGACCGCCGCTGTAGTTATCAAGACCAATATGGATCTTACCGTCCAGAAATGTACCTACAGTCAGCACCACCGCTTTCGCACGGAATTTGAGCCCCATCTGGGTCACTGCGCCAACAACGCGATCGTTTTCGACAATAAGATCTTCAACCGCCTGCTGGAAGATCATCAGGTTCGGTTGGTTTTCCAGCGCCGTACGCACTGCCTGACGGTAAAGCACGCGGTCGGCCTGCGCACGAGTCGCGCGCACTGCCGGGCCTTTGCTGGCGTTTAGTATCCTAAACTGAATACCGGCCTGATCGATCGCCTTCGCCATCAACCCGCCGAGCGCATCCACTTCTTTTACCAGGTGTCCTTTCCCAATACCGCCGATCGCCGGGTTGCAGCTCATCTGCCCCAGCGTGTCGATATTGTGTGTCAAAAGCAGGGTCTGCTGACCCATACGCGCTGCGGCCATTGCGGCCTCAGTGCCTGCATGACCCCCGCCAATGATAATGACGTCAAAAGGATCCGGATAAAACATGGTGGTATGCCTCGCCTGAGCGGTTAGAAATTGGATTGAAGCCTGGGCCGTGGATTCTACTCAACTTTAGTCCAGTGAGAAAGGATCGGATCCCGGCTATTAAAAAGAAGATCTTTTATATGTAGAGATCTGTTCTATTGTGATCTCTTATTAGGATCGGCAGGTCTTGTGGATAACCCGGATCATCACTTTAAGATCAAGTCATTAGGCAGGATCATTAGCTGTGAATGATCGGTGATCCTGAACCGTATAAGCTGGGATCAAAATGGCTAGTTATACACAGGTCAAAAACTGAATCATTGTTATGCATGGGATAACTACCGGTTGATCAGTGCTTTTAAGCATAGTTATCCACATCTGATCGCACGATCTTTAATCGTTATTGAGTAAATTTTTCCAGGATCCCAGCCATTCTTCCGCCGGATCCTCCGGAATATCGTGATCAAGGATGTTGATCTTCAGTGTTTCACCGATCTTTTTTGCGCCGCATGTCGTTAATGAGGCTTCCAGTTTTTCGATCGCCTGACAGAAAGTGTCATATTCTCGACTACCGATACCAATAGCGCCAAAGCGTACCTGGGACAGATCCGGCTTTTGCTCATTCAAATCGTCTAAAAGCGGTTGCAGATTTTCGGGCAGATCGCCCGCGCCATGGGTGGAGCTGACCACCAGCCAGGTGCCCTGCAAAGTGAGATCCTCTAAAAGCGGGCCGTGCAGCGTCTCGGTACTGAAACCCGCGTCTTCCAGCTTTTCCGCCAGATGTTCTGCCACGTATTCCGCGCCGCCAAGGGTACTGCCGCTAATAAGAGTGATGTCTGCCATAAAGCCCGCTCCGTTTTACTCACCATTCGGCGATAAATAGGGGGGCATTGTACGCTGTGAATGGGCTGGGATCTACCTGTGGACAATGCGGGTATTGTTTGAGGATGAAAATGCCCGGTTAAGGGCGGATCGTACGCATGATCGGGTTTTGCAGGGAGATCAGCGTCTCTGTGGATTGGATTTCATCAATTGTTTGGATCTTGTTGATAAGTACCTGTTGCAGGGCGTCGATGGATCGACACATCACCTTTATAAAGATGCTGTAGTGACCAGTGGTGTAGTAAGCCTCGGTCACTTCCTCCAGACTTTCCAGCTTTGCCAGCGCGGAGGGGTAATCTTTGGCGCTTTTCAAAATGATGCCGATAAAGCAACAGACGTCATAACCCAATTGTTTCGGGCTTACGTCAATGCGTGCACCGGTAATGATCCCTGCCTGTTTCATTTTCTCAACGCGAACGTGAATGGTGCCGGGGCTGACGCCAAACTGTTTGGCCAGCTCAGCATACGCGGTACGTGCGTTGGCCATTAACGCGTTGAGGATGCCGCGGTCCAGATTGTCGATCTGATAATTTTCCATAGGATTTTCTTATGAATAATAATAATTCTTTCTATTTTAGCGTGTTGTTTTGACGAATAAAAAGCGTTAACGGCTTTTTAGTTGTGAATTATTGAGTTATTGCGATGTTTTATTGCTTAATGGATAGCAACAGGACACAGGAGTTACATAATGAAAACCGCTTACATCGCCAAACAACGCCAGATTGCTTTCGTGAAATCTTTTTTCTCTCGCCAGCTGGAGGAGAAACTGGGACTGATTGAAGTTCAGGCACCGATCCTTAGCCGCGTCGGTGATGGCACGCAAGATAACCTGTCGGGGTGTGAAAAAGCGGTACAGGTCAATGTGAAAACGCTGCCGGATGCCCGTTTCGAAGTGGTGCATTCACTGGCTAAATGGAAACGTCAGACGCTGGGTCAGCACGACTTCAGCGCCGGCGAAGGGCTGTACACGCACATGAAAGCCCTGCGTCCGGATGAAGATCGCCTTTCTTCTATTCACTCCGTTTATGTGGATCAGTGGGACTGGGAACGCGTACTTGGTGACGATCAACGTCAACTGACAACCTTAAAAAACACCGTTGAGGCGATCTGGTCAGGAATCAAAGAGACCGAAGCCGCCGTCAGCGAACGATTTGGTCTGGCACCGTTCCTGCCAGCTCAGATCCATTTTGTACACAGCGAAACGCTGCTCAGTCGCTTTCCGCATCTCGATGCCAAAGGGCGCGAGAGAGCGATCGCGAAAGAGCTGGGCGCAGTGTTCCTGATGGGTATTGGCGGCAAGCTTAGCGACGGCAAGCGCCACGATGTGCGCGCACCGGATTATGATGACTGGAGCACGGCGGCGGAAGCGGGTTTCAGTGGGCTGAATGGCGATATTCTGGTGTGGAACCCGGTTCTGGAAGATGCGCTGGAGCTGTCGTCAATGGGCATTCGCGTTGATGCCGAGGCCTTGACGCGCCAGTTGAAGCTAACAGGAGATGAAGACCGTTTACAGCTGGAGTGGCACCAGGCGCTGCTGCGCGGTGAGATGCCGCAAACCATCGGCGGTGGTATCGGTCAATCGCGCCTTACTATGCTGCTGCTGCAATTACCGCACATTGGGCAGGTGCAGTGCGGCGTGTGGCCTGCGCAAGTTCGCGAACAGGTTTCCGGCCTGCTTTAACGCCGCCAGCGCCGTAACAGGCGACTGCGCATCCCGGTATCGAAGCGCCAGATATGGTCGAAGATACGCATGATACCGGGCTTGCCGTGCGACGACATTGCCACCGCGTGAAAGCGATGTTGATGAATGTGCTGTAGTTCTTTTACTTTACTGACGACATCGTCCGGCAGGCGCTGGGCGATGAAATCAGAAATCACTACCGCGTCTGCGTCATACCACTCTCCACCCTGCATCCGTTCGATGATCGCGCGAAAACAGCTCGCCAGATCGGTGCCACCGCGAAAGCGTTGGCTGAGGAAACGGATCGCCTGCTCCAGCCCCAGTGTGCTGGTCAGTTCGTAGCGCACCACTTCGCTGGAAAAAAGCATAATAAAACAGCGCCGCTTGTTTGCCAGCGCCACGCGCATCAGTGCCAGGCAGAACGCTTTTGCACACTGTTCGTTAAAGCCGCCCATGGAGCCGGAGGTATCGACACAGACTATGAATGGCCCGCGCGGTTGCTCGTCAAAATCCTGGTGAATGACCGGACGTTCCGTCACTTTTTCCCGCCAGGCATCGCCGTGCAGGCGGTAAGTTAGCAACTGTTTTTCCACCAGCCGCCGGTAAAACTCATACTCCAGTTCGGTGATACCCAGCGTCGCCAGTTCAGGCGGCAATAACCGCAGGATATCGTCGCTCTGATGTAACCCATCAACCTGTTCCGGTACGATTGCCGGTTCGCGCACCAGCGTACGGAAGGTTTCCATTGGCGCATCTTTACGCGGCACCGATTTGGCTTCCCGTGAGCGGCCAAGCTGTTCAGCAAGCTGCCGGAGTTCCGGTTGTTCTTTGAGAAAATCACCGTACTTAACGATCAACTGATAGTCAGCGCGTTTGAGCTGCCCGGCGCTCATATCCCATAGTCTGCCTGCGGCGTTTTCATTTTCGATCAGTACCGGCTCGAGCTGACCGCTGAGTGTCATGCGTTCCTGCACTTCACTGAGCAATTGCTCACGCTCTTCTTCCAGTAACTGCTGATTAAAAGCGGTGGTTTGCACCACCAGGCTCAACCGCCAGCGTTGCAAAAACAGGGTATGCAGCGCGGGCGTAAAGACCGGGTTATCGACCACCATTTGTCGTGCCTGCGTCGCGAAAGGAGAGCGCAGCTTATCCAGCAAACCCAGAATTTGCGGGAGCTGAACAGTAAACTGTGAGGTTGAAAGCAACTGGTTTTGCTGGTAGCTCAGAACTTCTTGCGCCAGCTCAGGCGGCACTTCGGCCTCTTTCAGATGCTTTTTTAGTGCCTCACGCCAGCGCGGCACATCTTCAGTGATCGCGTGTTTAAGCTTGGGGAATTTTTCGAAAAACAGCGCCAGTTGCGGGGATGCCAGCAGGAGGACGATAAGTTCTTCAACCAACGCCTCTTCACTGATGGTGAGCATCACATTCAGTGTTTCCAGCGTTAGCATTGCCGTGCCTGTTGGATTTGCGCCCGGACATCCTGCAGGCTGGCTTCAATACGACCTAACCAGTCGGCTGCGATAAACAGGCATTTTTGCTGTTCATTAAAACGGGTATGTTGTTGGTGCCAGTTGTTGTCCAGCGCTTCCAGTTGCTGTTTGATCTCTTCCGGCACATTTTCTGAGGCGCTGCCACCGGGCAGAGCAAGGCGCGATCCCTGCAGGCTAACGTCGCGGATTAACAGATGCAGGCTGGTATCCACTTCCAGATTCAGCACTTGCGCAAAACCAATGCCGTTGAGTTTGCCGCGGATCTCACCGCCTTTCGCCAGCCACTGCTCCAGCGCACTGCGTTCAATGGTGACGTGAATAACCTGCAAGTCATGCAATTTTAACGGCTGTTGCAGGAGGAGTGTCAGCACCGGTTCGGTTAAATCGGCGGGCAAATCGTAATGGGGACGTCGGCTAAACATGCCACCCTGGCGGCTGACTTTGAGCGCTGTTTTGTCGCTTTGCTGTTGCTGAAGTTGCAGGTGGCGCTGCGAAATTGTGGTGAGCTGCGCAATCATCGATTGTTGTTGCCAGGCGTGCCCGGTCATCAATATTTCCAGCTGTTGTTGCAGCAAGCGCATGCCTTCGGCGTCGTGCCACAGGCAATCTTTCAGCAGGATTAAATCAATCGGCGCGACTGCATCGCGGCCGCTGAAAAAGGCGCTGGATTGCAACAGGCGGATGGCCTTTTTCCAGCGACGATCGGAAACATACGGCGCGTTCGGCAGCGCATCAAGCTGCTGGCGTAACGTATAAATAAGCTCAAAGACATTATCCGGCAGTTTGACCTTACTGATCTCCTGTTGCCAGTTGGCGTACTCTTCATCAGTGATTTGCAATTCTGCAGGCACCGGGTTGTCGTTCTCATCCTGTTGGCTAATCAGCATCGAGCGGAAATTGCCCTTCTCCTGCACTTTGTCGAGCCACAGCCGAATCAGCATGCGGTCATACAGCGCTTCAAGGCTGTTGTCCGCTTCCGGCAGTTCGTTAGAAGCGGCCACCAGCAAACGCATGGGGATTTTCTCTTCGCTGGCACCATTTCGAAAACGCCGTTCATTAATCGCGGTCAGCAGGGTGTTGAGAATGGCGGGACCTGCTTTCCAGATTTCATCCAGAAAGACAATTTCGGCTTCCGGTAAATAGCCGCTGGTTAAGCGCTCGTAGCGCCCTTCATCTTTCAATGCCTGGATGGAAAGCGGGCCAAACACCTCTTCCGGCGTGGAGAAACGGGTCATCAAATATTCGAAGGCGCGGGCATGTTTGAAGGCAAATTTCAGGCGGCGAGCAATCAGGCTTTTGGCTATACCCGGCGGACCTAAAAGAAACACACTCTCACCGCTTAGTGCCGCCAGCAAACAAAGGCGAATGGCGTGGCTGCGCTCAAAAAGCCCTTTTTCCAGCGCGATGCTTAAACGGGAAATTCTTTCTGCTAATAAATGTGAGTGAGCCATAATAGATTTGCGTCCTTTCGCCGTGTTATCCGGCTTGCAAAAGCGAGTATAGACGTTCCTGAAAGGGCTTGTAATAGACTGAAGAACGGCTTTATTTTCTTTGCGCCAGATTAATGTGGCCGCATTTAGGGGTACGATTTCATAAATAATCGTGCATACTGTGCGCTTTTTGTGGGCCAAGGGACTAAGCACACATTGTGTCATTCAATCAAAAGATTAGTCTATGAGCACTGATAATAAGCAATCATTACCAGCGGTTACGCTTGCGGCGATTGGGGTTGTCTACGGTGATATTGGCACCAGCCCACTTTATACACTTCGTGAATGTTTGTCCGGTCAGTTTGGTTTTGGCGTTGAGCGCGATGCCGTGTTTGGTTTTTTGTCGCTCATCTTCTGGCTGCTGATTTTTGTTGTTTCCATTAAGTATCTGACATTCGTTATGCGGGCGGATAACGCCGGTGAAGGCGGGATCTTAACCCTGATGTCGCTGGCCGGGCGCAATACCTCCGCAAGGATGACCTCGGTGCTGGTGATCATGGGGCTGATTGGCGGCAGCTTCTTCTATGGCGAAGTGGTCATAACGCCCGCCATTTCGGTGATGTCGGCAATCGAGGGCCTGGAGATTATCGCGCCTTCACTCGACGCCTGGATTGTACCGTTGTCGATTGTCGTTTTAACCCTGCTGTTTGCGATTCAGAAACACGGTACGGGGCTGGTGGGGAAGTTGTTTGCCCCCATTATGCTGGCGTGGTTTTTGATTCTGGCGGTGCTCGGTGTGCGCAGCATTATTGCGAACCCTGAAGTGTTGCAAGCGCTAAACCCAATGTGGGCGGTGAACTTCTTCCTGCAATATAAGGCTATCTCTTTTGTGGCGCTGGGCGCGGTAGTGCTGTCCATTACCGGGGTGGAAGCGCTGTATGCGGATATGGGCCACTTCGGTAAGCTGCCGATCCGCGTGGCGTGGTTTATTGTCGTGCTACCGTCGCTGGTGCTGAACTACTTTGGCCAAGGCGCGCTGCTGCTGAAAACGCCGGAAGCGATTAAGAACCCCTTTTTCCTGCTCGCGCCGGAATGGGCGCTGATCCCGATGCTGATTATTTCCACGCTGGCGACGGTTATCGCCTCGCAGGCGGTGATTTCCGGCGTGTTCTCACTGACGCGCCAGGCCGTGCGTCTGGGGTATCTGGCGCCGATGCGCATCATCCATACCTCGGAGATGGAATCCGGACAGATCTATATCCCGTTCATTAACTGGCTGCTCTACTTTGCGGTGGTGCTGGTTATTGTCAGCTTCGAACACTCGAGTAACCTGGCGGCGGCGTACGGGATCGCCGTAACTGGCACCATGGTGCTGACCTCGATTCTCTCCACCACGGTGGCGCGCAAAAACTGGCACTGGAACAAAGTGCTGGTGGGACTGCTTCTGCTCCTATTCCTTTCTATCGATGTGCCGTTGTTCTCGGCGAACCTCGACAAAATCGTCTCCGGTGGTTGGTTACCATTAACCCTTGGACTGGTGATGTTCCTGGTGATGACCACCTGGAAGAGCGAGCGTTTCCGCCTGCTGCGCCGTATGCATGAACACGGTAACTCTCTGGAGGCAATGATTGCCTCGCTGGAGAAATCGCCGCCGGTGCGCGTACCGGGCACAGCGGTGTATATGTCGCGTGCCCTGAACGTTATCCCGTTTGCCATGATGCATAACCTGAAGCACAACAAGGTGCTGCATGAGCGCGTGATCCTGCTGACGCTGCGTACTGAAGATGCGCCTTATGTGCACAATGTGCGCCGCGTGCAGATTGAGCAATTGTCGCCGACCTTCTGGCGTGTGGTGGCAAGCTACGGCTGGCGTGAAACGCCAAATGTGGAAGAAGTGTTCCACCGTTGCGGGCTGGAAGGGTTGAACTGCCGCATGATGGAGACCTCGTTCTTTATGTCGCATGAGTCGTTGATTGTGGGCAAACGGCCTTGGTATCTGCGCCTGCGCGGCAAACTCTATCTGGTATTGCAACGTAACGCGCTGCGCGCGCCAGATCAGTTTGAGATCCCGCCAAACCGAGTGATAGAACTGGGAACGCAGGTCGAAATTTAGTTCTGATTAAACCCCTCTTTAAGAGGGGTTTTTGCTATTAATTGCTGATGATTTCACTTAAATAAGTAAAGCTGTTTTTTTCATCATTTCGGCAAGCGAAACGTTTCGATATCGATCACACTTCTATAAAGTCAGGATGGTTTTCTGCACATTCTTCGTACTACACTGCATACAGCGAAACGTTTCGCTGATGGAGCGTAAAAAATGAAAAAAGGTCGTGTGCTGAACGCTGACATCTCGTCAGTCATCTCTCGTCTTGGTCATACTGATTCGCTGGTGGTGTGTGATGCCGGGTTGCCGGTGCCGCGTAACACGCAACGTATTGATATGGCATTAACTCAGGGCGTGCCTTCCTTTATGCAAGTACTGGAAGTGGTGACGGCGGAAATGCAGGTTGAGTCCGCGATTATCGCCTCGGAGATTAAGCAGCATAATCCGCAGCTCCATGAAACGTTGCTCAAGCATATTGAGCAGCTGCAGCAACACCAGGGAAATAGCATCGAAGTGCGGTACGTTACGCACGAGCAATTTAAAAAACACACCGCGGACAGTCATGCGGTGATTCGCAGCGGGGAGTGTTCCCCGTTTGCGAATATCATTCTCTGTGCTGGCGTGACCTTCTGAGGCCATCATGGACGCGTTATTGCAACTCAAAGGCATCGACAAAGCCTTTCCCGGCGTAAAAGCCCTCTCCGGCGCGGCGCTTAATGTTTACTCTGGCCGCGTGATGGCGTTGGTTGGTGAAAACGGTGCCGGCAAATCAACAATGATGAAAGTGCTGACGGGCATCTACACCCGTGATGCCGGTTCGCTGCTGTGGTTGGGCAAAGAAACCACGTTCACCGGGCCGAAATCCTCCCAGGAAGCGGGTATTGGCATCATCCACCAGGAACTGAACCTGATCCCGCAGCTCACCATTGCCGAGAACATCTTCCTCGGTCGTGAGTTTGTGAATCGCTTTGGCAAAATCGACTGGAAAAAGATGTTTGCCGAAGCCGACAAACTGCTGGCTAAGCTGAATCTGCGCTTTAAAAGCGAGCGGCTAGTCGGTGAACTCTCGATTGGCGATCAGCAGATGGTCGAAATCGCTAAAGTGATGAGCTACGAATCGCAGGTCATCATTATGGATGAGCCAACCGATGCCCTGACCGATACCGAAACCGAATCGCTGTTCCGCGTCATCCGCGAGCTGAAATCGCAGGGGCGCGGCATCGTCTATATTTCTCACCGCATGAAAGAGATCTTCGAGATTTGTGATGACGTGACCGTCTTCCGTGACGGGCAATTTATTGCCGAGCGTGAAGTGGCCACGCTAACCGAAGATTCGCTGATTGAGATGATGGTTGGCCGCAAGCTGGAAGATCAATATCCGCGGCTGGATAAAACGCCGGGCGAAATTCGTCTTACCGTCGATAACCTGTGCGGGCCGGGCGTGGAAAATGTCAGTTTTACGCTGCGTAAAGGCGAGATCCTTGGCGTCGCCGGGCTGATGGGCGCGGGACGTACCGAGCTGATGAAGGTGCTGTATGGCGCACTGCCGCGCACCAGCGGCTATGTGACGCTCGACGGCCATGAAGTGATCACCCGCTCACCGCAGGACGGTCTGGCAAACGGTATTGTTTACATTTCAGAAGACCGCAAGCGCGACGGGCTGGTGCTCGGTATGTCGGTTAAAGAGAACATGTCGCTGACCGCGCTGCGTTACTTCAGCCATGCGGGCGGTACGCTGAAACACAAAGATGAGCAGCAGGCGGTAAGTGATTTTATTCGTCTGTTTAATGTGAAAACGCCCTCAATGGAGCAGGCAATCGGTTTGCTCTCCGGCGGGAACCAGCAAAAAGTGGCGATTGCGCGCGGTCTGATGACCCGGCCGAAAGTGCTGATCCTCGACGAGCCGACGCGTGGTGTCGACGTTGGGGCGAAGAAAGAGATTTATCAGTTAATTAACCAGTTTAAGGCCGATGGCCTGAGCATCATTCTTGTCTCCTCCGAAATGCCGGAAGTGTTGGGCATGAGCGATCGCATAATGGTGATGCATGAAGGGCATCTCGGCGGGGAATTCACGCGCGAGCAGGCCACTCAGGAAGTGTTGATGGCTGCCGCTGTGGGCAAGCTTAATCGTGTGAATCAGGAGTAAAAAAGATGACTACCCAGGCTGTTTCTGGTCGCCGTTATTTCACCAAAGCATGGTTGATGGAACAAAAATCGTTGATTGCCCTGCTGGTGCTGATTGCGATTGTTTCGACCATGAGCCCGAACTTTTTTACCGTCAATAACCTGTTAAACATCCTGCAACAGACCTCAGTAAACGCCATTATGGCGGTCGGTATGACGCTTGTGATTTTGACTTCGGGAATCGATCTGTCCGTCGGTTCTCTGTTAGCGCTCACCGGCGCAGTTGCCGCCTCGCTAGTGGGAATGGAAGTTAACGCGTTGGTGGCGGTTGTCGGTGCACTGGCGCTTGGCGCGGCTGTTGGCGCACTGACCGGTACGATTGTCGCGAAAGGCCGCGTGCAGGCGTTTATCGCTACGCTGGTGATGATGTTGCTGCTGCGCGGCGTGACGCTGGTTTATACCAACGGTAGCCCGGTGAATACGGGTTTTACTGATAACGCGGATGTGTTTGGCTGGTTCGGTATTGGTCGCCCGTTCGGCATTCCGACGCCGGTGTGGCTGATGGCCGTCGTCTTTATCGCTGCGTGGTATCTGTTGCATCACACCCGTTTGGGCCGCTATATCTATGCGTTAGGCGGTAACGAAGCGGCAACGCGCTTGTCCGGTATCAGCGTTGATAAAGTCAAAGTTATCGTTTACTCCCTGTGCGGCCTTCTGGCTTCGCTGGCAGGCATTATTGAAGTGGCGCGTCTTTCCTCGGCGCAACCTACTGCGGGAGCCGGTTATGAGCTGGATGCTATCGCTGCGGTTGTTTTGGGTGGGACCAGTCTCGCAGGTGGCAAAGGACGTATTGTCGGCACATTAATCGGCGCGCTGATCCTTGGCTTCCTCAATAATGGATTGAATTTGTTGAGCGTTTCCTCCTATTACCAGATGATCGTTAAAGCAGTGGTTATTCTGCTCGCGGTGCTGGTAGACAACAAAAAGCAGTAATTACCTACACAACAGGACTCATGAAAATGAACATGAAAAAACTGGCCACTCTGGTTTCTGCTGTTGCACTGAGCGCCACCGTAAGCGCGAACGCGATGGCGAAAGACTCTATTGCTCTGGTGATTTCCACGTTGAACAACCCGTTCTTTGTTTCCCTGAAGGATGGCGCGCAGAAAGAAGCGGACAAACTGGGTTATGACCTGGTGGTACTGGACTCGCAAAACAACCCGGCGAAAGAGCTGGCGAACGTGCAGGACTTGACCGTGCGCGGCACCAAATTGCTGCTGATCAACCCGACCGATTCCGACGCTGTAGGTAACGCTGTGAAAATGGCAAACCAGGCGAAAATCCCGGTAATCACTCTTGACCGTGTGGCTTCCAGCGGCGAAGTGGTGAGCCATATCGCTTCTGATAACGTGCTCGGCGGTAAAATTGCCGGGGATTACATTGCCAGAAAAGCGGGCGAAGGCGCGAAAGTTATCGAACTGGCAGGTATTGCCGGGACTTCCGCTGCGCGTGAACGTGGCGAAGGTTTCCAGCAGGCGGTTGCTGCACACAAATTTAACGTGCTGGCCAGCCAGCCGGCTGATTTCGACCGCACTAAGGGCCTGAACGTGATGCAGAACCTGCTGACTGCGCATCCGGATGTGCAGGCTGTTTTCGCGCAGAACGATGAAATGGCGCTGGGTGCGCTGCGCGCGCTGCAAACTGCCGGTAAATCCGACGTGATGGTCGTGGGCTTTGACGGTACGCCAGACGGCGTGAAAGCGGTGAACGACGGTAAACTGGCTGCAACTATCGCTCAGTTGCCGGAGCAGATCGGCGCGAAAGGCGTGGATACCGCAGACAAAGTGTTGAAGGGTGAAAAGGTTTACGCCAAAAACCCGGTTGATTTGAAACTGGTTATCAAGCAGTAATTCGTCATTCTGGTGGAGGGCAAAAACCTTTCGCCTGAGGGACAATACAAAAAAGAAAAGCATGGCACGCGCCACCGAAAGGTGGCGCATTTTACGGACAAGCTCATCATGAAAACCGCAGGCAAACTCGTTGTCCTTGGCAGTATTAATGCCGATCACATTCTTAACCTTGAATCTTTCCCTACTCCGGGCGAAACCGTGACTGGCAGCCAGTATCAGGTTGCTTTTGGCGGTAAAGGAGCAAATCAGGCGGTAGCCGCCGGACGTAGCGGTGCTGATATTGCATTTATCGCCTGTACCGGCGATGACGATACCGGTACGCGCGTACGTAAGCAGCTCCAGAGCGACAATATTGATGTTGCGCCGGTGAGTGTTGTTGCGGGTGAATCTACAGGTGTGGCGCTGATTTTCGTCAACGGTGAAGGTGAGAATGTTATCGGTATTCATGCGGGAGCGAATGCGGCGCTCTCGATTGAACGCGTCAACGCGCAGCATGACCTGATTGCGCAGGCTTCTGCGCTGTTAATGCAACTGGAATCGCCAGTTGAGAGCGTGCTGTCGGCAGCGCGTATCGCGCATCAGAACAATACCATCGTGGCGCTGAATCCGGCTCCGGCGCGTGAACTTTCAGATGAACTGCTGGCGCTAGTGGATATCATCACGCCAAATGAAACTGAAGCGGAAAAACTTACCGGAATTAAGGTATCCAGCGATGAAGATGCCGCGCGGGCTGCACAGGCGCTTCACGCCAAAGGTATTAAAACGGTGATTATCACTCTCGGTAGCCGTGGCGTGTGGGCCAGCGTTAATGGCGAAGGCAAACGCGTACCGGGTTTTAAAGTGAAAGCCATCGATACCATTGCGGCGGGTGACACCTTTAACGGTGCGTTGCTGACCGCGCTACTGGAAGATAAACCTCTGGATGAGGCGATTCGTTTTGCTCATGCGGCGGCGGCGATTGCCGTCACGCGTAAGGGTGCGCAACCGTCTGTGCCGTGGCGCAATGAGATTGACGATTTTCTCTCTTCGCAGAGGTGATGCTTGGCGACCATGAAGGATGTTGCCCGCGTGGCGGGCGTTTCCACTTCGACCGTTTCCCACGTAATTAACAAAGATCGCTTTGTGAGTGAGGCTATCCGCGAAAAAGTGGACGCGGCGATCAAGACGCTGAATTATGCGCCTTCTGCTATCGCGCGTAGCCTGAAGATCAACCAGACGCGTACGATTGGTATGCTTATCACCGCGAGTACGAATCCGTTTTACTCGGAATTGGTTCGTGGCGTGGAGCGCAGCTGCTTCGAGCGAGGTTACAGCCTGGTGTTGTGCAACACCGAGGGTGACGAGCAGCGGATGAACCGCAACCTGGAAACATTGATGCAAAAACGCGTCGATGGGTTGCTGTTGCTGTGTACCGAAACGCACCAGCCCTCGCAAGAGATCATGCAGCGCTATCCTTCAATTCCTACAGTGATGATGGACTGGGCACCCTTCGATGGCGATAGCGATCTGATTCAGGATAACTCGTTGCTCGGCGGCGATATGGCGACGCAATATCTGATTGGCAAAGGGCATACGCGCATCGCTTGTATTACCGGCCCGCTGGATAAAACGCCCGCACGTCTGCGCCTGGAAGGGTATCGCGAAGCGATGACCCGCGCCGGGTTGGTGATCCGTGAAGGGGATGAGATCGAGAGCGATTTTGAGTTTGGCGGCGGTTTCGACGCGATGCAGGCATTACTGGCAATGAACGAGCGCCCGCAGGCGGTATTTATTGGTAATGATGCGATGGCTGTGGGCGCATATCAGGCGCTTTACCAGGCAGGGCTGAAAATCCCGCAGGATATGGCTATCGTCGGTTATGACGATATTGAGCTGGCGCGCTACATGACGCCGCCGCTCACCACGATTCATCAACCGAAAGATGAACTGGGTGAGCTGGCGATTGACGTGCTTATCCACCGGATTGCGGAGCCTGGTTTGCAACAGCAGCGTTTGCAGCTCACGCCAATATTAATGGAGCGCGGTTCAGCCTGATTTTTTGTGCCGTTCTTTAATCAGATTGCGGCCATCTTTTGCTTTCAACAACATAAACACCAGTGCGGAAACCAGCGTGATCGCGCCCATGGTAATAAAGGTGTAGTGGAATTGCTCCACCGTGTTTGTGCTGTCAAACCCTTCATAGAAACGCAGCACCGCTGCGCTAACCGCCACGCCGAGGCTTATCGACAGTTGCTGTGTTACCGCCAGCACACTATTGCCGCTGCTGGCGTTCTCGTCGGTTAAGTCTGCAAGCGTAATGGTGTTCATTGAAGTGAACTGCGTGGACATTGCCATCCCGAGGATGAACAGCGGCAATACCAGCATCCATATCGCCATCGCCGGCGTTTGTAAGGCGAACTGGGCAATCATCAAACCAATAAACAGCGTGATACCAACCAGCGTTTTACGGTAACCAAGCCTGCGCAATATCTGGGTTACCATTGATTTTGCCAGAATAGAACCCAGCGCGGTGGGGGCCATCATGCAACCGGCAATCAATGCCGGATAACCAAATCCCACCTGTAACATTAGCGGCATCAAAAAGGGCACACAGCCGGTACCCAAACGCGAAGCAATATTTCCGGCAACGCCGACGGAAAAGGTGCGGGTGTTAAACAGGTTGAGCGATATCAATGGTGTCGGATGGCGACGCGCGTGGCGGATGTAGAACAGTAGCAGCAAAATGCCGCTCAAAATGATGGTAAAGGCAAGCCAACTGGCGACCAGCTTCTCACCGAATAATTCCATCCCGCTTGAGAACAGCACCAGGCTCAAACCGAACAGAAAAAAACCACCCATATCGAAACTGCGCCGTGGCGTGGTGAAGTTCGGCATGTATTTACGTGCATAAAACAGCCCGGCGAGGCCAATCGGGATATTAATTAAGAAGATCCAGTGCCAGCTTGCCCAGGTGACTAACACGCCTCCCATCACTGGCCCCAGAATCGGCCCGACAAGCCCAGGCATAGTGACGAAGTTCAGTACCGGCAGCAATTCGCTGCGCGGGTAAGCCCGGAGCAATGCCAGGCGTGCAACCGGCATCATCATTGCGCCGCCTATACCCTGAATCACGCGGAACACGACCAGCATCGATAGTGAATTCGAAAGCGCGCAGGCCAGCGAACCAAGAGTAAACAGGCTGACCGCCAGCATAAAGACGCGCCGTGTACCGAAACGATCGGCCAGCCAGCCGCTCATGGGGATAAGCATGGCGACTGTTAGCGTGTAGCTGATAATTGTCGATTGCATTGCTAAAGGGGAACGACCAAGGCTTTGTGCTATTGCGGGGAGTGCGGTGTTAAGAATTGTGGCATCCAGTGCCTGCATAAAAAAAGCCATTGCCGCAATCCACGGCAGGCCGGCCATACTGCGCGCTTTCTTCTCTGTCATACCATGTCCTGTTAATTCGGCGTATTCAGTAACAGTTGGCACGCCCGGAACGCGCTGTCACCATCGCTTTCCTGGATGGCGTCCACAATCGCCTGGTGAAGGTCGAGCTTGACCACTTCATTTTGTGTAATAGAGGTAAAGTAGGTGTGATAGATAGAATGAAACAGTGTGGAGAAAGAAATAAGAAACGGGTTATCGCTCATCGCATAGATATGTTCATGCCATGCCATATCGACTTCTACCCAGCGTTCACGGTTGAAGTTCTTTTTCAGAAACACCATCTCTTCCATTAATGTATTGAGATACGCTTTTTGTTCCGCACTGCCCAGCGTGGCGGCAAGCAGACATGCCTGAGGCTCAAGACTGCTGCGCATAATGAGAAAGTGTTGAACAACATCCTTGAAGTTATCCTCATGCATCCACCAGGAGAGCAGCTCCTTATCAAGGAAGTTCCAGTTTCCGCGAGGCATGACGCGAGTACCGATACGCGGGCGGGGTAATACCATCCCTTTTGCGGTTAATGTCTTTACCGCTTCTCTGACAGCGGTGCGGCTTACGCCAAACTTCTCGCCCAGCTCCATCTCACCCGGCAGAATACTACCAGGTGCATATTCTCCCTTCAGGATTTGTTGCGCCAGTTTCTCGGCCAAAACCCATGAGATGTTTTTCTGCGCGGCAAGTTGTTGTGCGTTTAGCGGCATTTTTACTTCCTTATTTCTTTATTTCACGGGCTAGTATGCCATTCGATACCTTTCAGTGGTGGCAAAAACAGCGAAATCGGCAATTAATGCCGCTTTTTACCACGCTTTGTTG